>NZ_AYYI01000005.1 GCF_001436505.1 Loigolactobacillus rennini DSM 20253
ATAGTAAAACCCCTAACGTTGGATTTAGTTGTCCAACGTTAGGGGTTCACTTTATATTTGCGAAGCAAATGGCGGCTTTTTGGCGCTAGACGGAAGAAGTTGCTTTCTGGTACACGTTTGAGTGAGTTAAGCGGGTGATATTAGCCTAAGACAGGTAAGTATTTGCGAAGCAAATGGTTGCCTGTCTGTAGCTAAGCGGAAAAAACTGTCTCATGGCTCACGTTTATAGCAGTTAAGGTGGCTAATCGCAGTAGCGGTTAGCTTCTGAGTACTAGCATAAAAAAGCCGTTATTTGCGAAGCAAATAGCGGCTTTTTGGCGCTACTATTCCGCAGTTAAGGATGATTTTCGTGCCGAAAATCTTTCATGCTGCAGACGTTGACCATTCAACTACGGCGCAAACCGCCGAGTTGAAACATGGCAGACGGAAGAAGCTGCTTTCTGGTACATGTTTAAATAAATTAGCGCGTTTTTTTCAATGATGATTGATGCGGACGCGTTTGATTGGCACTCAGTTTCATTAGTATTTCTGGGTAGGCAATGATGGCATGATTGGGCTATAATGAAAGCGTGAGCAACAGGACAGAAATTAAGGAGGCTGGTTAAATGCTACAAGAATACCATAATATTTTGGTGCCGATCGATGGGTCTAAGGAAGCTGAACTTGCTTTAGCCAAAGCGGTCGAGGTTGCCAAGCGGAATGCAGCCCATTTAGATATTCTAGATGTTCTCGCCACCCAGCAATACGAAGTTAGTTACTCAGGCTTTGTCGATGGTAGTGTCATCTACAAGATGTCAAAAGACGTTAAGGTCTATTTAGATCGGCTAGTCGATCAGATTGAAAAGGAAACAAAATTCACGAATATCAATATTCACATTCGCTTTGGTAATCCTAAAACAGTCATTGCGTATGATTTTCCTAAAGAACACCACAATGATTTAATTATGATTGGTGCGACAGGTTTAAATGCGGTGGAACGGATGCTAATTGGTTCTGTTGCAACCTACGTTAACCGGAATGCACTGACTGATGTTTTAGTGGTTAAAACAGACAGTCAAAATCATTTGCCAGCTAAGGATGCTTAATCGAGCTTACGGGATTCATTACCCAAAATGCTCGTAACGGATTGCTTAATCACAAAGTAACAGATTTACACATTGGATAAAAAGCGTTTACATCGTGATGAAATGTGTTATACTGTATTTGTCAAAAAGGAATATCCGTTGTGGAATGTTACTATTAGATTAGGCGTAACCACAAACTATTTATGCAGGAGACTACATAAATAGTTTGTGGTTTTTTTATTGGAAAAACTGAATAGGAGGTGAACTTCATGTTAAAGATTGCCCAAGTTTTTAATAACAATGTGGCGTTAGTTGATTTAGATGATCACCGGCAAGCCATTGTTAAGGGTAAAGGAATTGTTTTCCACAAGCACCGGGGTGACAGCATCACTACCGAAAATGTGGAAAAGATATTCTATCTAGAAACAAAAACCTCACAGCAAAATCTTTATTTTTTGATGAAGGATATTCCAATTGATGTGGTGACAACCACCTATGAAATTATTGACTTGGCTGAACACCAGTACCATTTACCTGTACTTGATTACATCTACATTACATTGAGTGATCATCTTTACGGTGCTTATAAACGGTACCAAGCACATACATATGCGGACAGTTTAGTGCCGGATTTGCATGTCCAATATCCTACCGAGTATGCAGTTGCAGATCAAGCATTGAAAATTATTAATCACAATTTAGGGGTGCGTTTTCCAGATTCAGAAGCTAAAAATATCGCTTTACATTTTATTAATGCCTATGGTGAAAGCGATACTGAGCAATCATTCAGTCGGATCAGTGCCCAAGATGTTAATAAATTGGTCCAGCGCATTTTGAAGCGGCACACGATCCTGCGTTCAACTAGCAATAGCAATTATTATGATCGTTTTATGATCCATTTGCAGTATTTAATTGACCGGATTCAACGGTTAGATACAGATAATGCCACTATTGTTCCGGCAGTGGCGGCAGAGTTAAAAGAAAGTTATCCCCGCTCATATGCCATTGCAAATGAGATTTTTACGGAAATTAAATCAAAATTATATCCCAGTATGAGTGAAAATGAGCGGCTTTATTTTATTATCCACATTCAGCGTTTAATCAATGAAAAACCAAGAAAATCAATAAGAAAGGACAATTAATATGGTATCAAGAGAGGATATTTCGATGACAGGGTTTGCCATCGTCGCCTATGCAGGCGATGCAAAAACAGCTTTATTAAAGGCATTAGATAATGCACGGGATGGTCATTTTGAAAAGGCCCGGGAACTAGTAAAAGATTCAAACAAGTCCATTGTGGATGCTCACAATGAACAAACTAAATTATTGAGTAAAGAGGCGGATGGCGATGATTTAGATGTGACCTTCATCATGGTTCACGGTCAAGACACCTTAATGACCACCATGATGTTAAAGGATCAAGTCAGTTATTTTATTGATGAATATGAGCGGATCGCAAAGATTGAAGCTAAGTTGGGGATTAATCAGTAAGAGGGGTTAGATTATGAATACCATTGTTAAGCAGATTGAAAAAGCGCAACCGTTTTTCCGTAAATTATCGGCTAATATATACTTACGAGCGGTACGTGATGGCTTTATTTCATTAATGCCAATCATTATTTTTTCAAGTTTATTTCTGTTAGTTTCTGCAGTGCCAAACATTTGGGGCTTTTACTGGCCGACTAATGTTAACGATTCCTTAATGAAAGTTTATAACTACTCAATGGGTGTTTTGTCATTGATGGCAACAGCTAATGTTGCCCGGGCATTGTCAAAAAGTTTGAACTTACGGTTGTCAAAAATTAACCAAGTACCCGTGGCTTCCGTAATGTTTGCGGCTCAGATTGCCTTTTTGTTGGTAGCTGTTGATCCTTTTAGTAATAAAGCTGGCTTGTTTTTCACCACTGACTTTATGGGGACTAAAGGGTTGATCTGTGCATTTCTTGTCGCATTTGTTGTCCCTAATATTTATTACTATTGCTTTAAGCACCACATTACCATTAAGATGCCAGATCAAGTACCACAAAACATTTCATCGGCTTTTGCCAACATCATTCCGTTTGCTTTTGCCACCACCTTTTTCTGGTTATTTGATATCGTTTTCCGGACATTGACAGGGACTAACTTAGCCGCTTGGATTATTCAAGTACTATCCCCATTATTTACTGCGGCAGATGGTTACTTTGGTTTAGCCATTGTTTATGGCGCCATGGCCTTTTTCTGGTTCATCGGGATTCAGGGACCATCGATTGTTGAACCAGCAGTGACGGCCATTTACTTAACCAATGTGGAAGCCAACTTAAAAATTTTCCAAGCAGGCGGTCATGCATCTAATATTTTAGCACAGGGAACACAATACTTTGTTGCCACGATCGGTGGGACTGGTGCGACTCTGGTGATCACCTACATGTTCGCTTTATGGGCTAAATCTAAAGAATTAAAAGCCGTTGGGCGTGCGGCATCGATTCCGGTTACTTTTGGGGTAAACGAGCCAATTTTATTTGGTGCACCTTTAATTTTGAACCCGATCTTCTTCTTGCCATTCATTTTGACACCAATTTTCAACGTTTGGCTGTTTAAGATCTTCGTCGATTTCTTTGGTATGAGTGGGTTTATTTATAACTTACCATGGACAACGCCGGGACCAATTGGACTATACATGGGTGTTGGTTTCTCAATTCAATCGCTAATTCTAATTGCATTGATTCTTGTGATGGACGTGGCTTGCTACTACCCATTCTTTAAAGCTTACGACACGCAAAAAGTTGAAGAAGAGCAACAAGCATTAGCAGCTGAACAAGCTGGTTCTGATGCACCAGCTGCAACAGTTGAATCAAGCGAGGAACCAGCGCCTGAAACTGTCGCAACAACTGAAAATAGTGATATTCCGTTAACGTTAACCAAGGATCAAAAAGAATTAAATATTTTAGTCTTATGTGCTGGTGGTGGTACTAGTGGGATTTTAGCTAAAGCCATCAATAAATTAGCTAAAGAAAAAGAAATGCCAGTTGAAGCAGCCGCAGCAGCTTACGGTGCGCATAGTGACCTGTTACCAGATATGGATGTTGTTGTTTTAGCACCGCAGATGGATGCCATGCGGGATTCGCTACAGCAAGAAGCCGACCACAGTGATGTACAAATGATTACTACTACTGGGAAACAATACATTGATTTGACCCGGCATGCAGATAAAGCATTGCACTTTATTGTTGATAAATTAAAACAAAAAAATGCTGACGCTACTGGCGCAACGAATTAATTAATCCAAATTAAGTTAAATATAGAAGGAGGAATTAGTGTGTTAAATCGTGTTAAAAAGTTACCAGCTAATTTTGTTTGGGGTGGCGCAACCGCCGCTTATCAAGTAGAAGGCAGTACACAAGTCGACGGCAAAGGCAAAACCATGTGGGATGATTATCTCAAAGCGCAAGGCCGCTTTTCTCCAGATCCTGCAAGTGATTTTTATAATCGTTATCCAGAAGATATCAAACTAGCTAAACAGTATGGATTAAATGCAATTCGTGTCTCAATTGCTTGGACCCGTATTTTTCCTAAAGGTTACGGCGAGGTTAATCAAAAAGGTGTGGCATTTTATCATCGTCTCTTTAAGGAATGCTTAGATAATAATGTTGAGCCGTATGTTACACTGCATCATTTTGATTCACCAAAAACGCTATTTGATGATGGCGATTGGCTCAACCGGAAAAACATTGATTATTTTGTTGATTACGCTAAATTCTGTTTTAAAGAATTTCCAGAAGTTAACAATTGGTTCACCATTAATGAATTAATTTCCTTAGCAACTTCACAGTACATCGGTGGTAATTTCCCGCCTAATCATCACTTTGATGTTACTAGTGCGATTCAGGCAGAACACAATGAATTATTAGCACACGCAAGGGTTGTTAATTTGTACCGGGAGATGCAATTGCCAGGTCGTATTGGGCTAATTCATGTGCTACAGCCGATTTATCCAATTACAGAAACACCAGAAAATAAACACGCTGCGGCTTTGTACGATGCTTTCTTAAATCGCTTCTTGTTGGATGGGACGTTCTTAGGCCACTACACTACGGAGACTATGGCATTGATCAATGAAATTTTAGAAAAAAATAATGCCAAACTAGACATCCAACCTGGTGATATGGACATTTTAGCAAAAGCGGCACCACAAAATGATTACTTTGGATTAAATTATTATCAATCACAATTCATCCAAGCTTATGAAGGTGAAAGCACCAATCAATTTAATGGTACTGGTGAAAAGGGGACTTCCTCCTTCAAATTCAAAGGTGTTGGCGAAATCGTTAAAAAACCGGGTGTTCCACAAACGGATTGGGATTGGAATATCTACCCAGAAGGGTTATATGATGTTTTGAAACGGGTTGCTAGAGTTTATCCAAATAGCAAAACCATTTACATTACAGAAAATGGTTTAGGATTTAAGGATCATTATGAGGGACCTGATCAGATTATCGATGATCAACCCCGGATTGATTATATTGATCAACATTTAGAAGCAATTTTAAAAGCACGCTCAGAAGGGGTTAATGTACAAGGGTACTTCGTTTGGTCGCTGCAAGATCAATTTTCTTGGGCAAATGGCTATAATAAGCGCTATGGCTTATTCTACGTGGATTTTGACACCCAAAAACGTGAAATCAAAGAAAGTGCGCGTTGGTTTAAAGAATTAGCGGATACAAAATAAAAGAGTGGTTGAGCAGACGGGTAACTATTGAGCATTAGCCTAATTTAAGGGGATGATTCGCAAAGCGAATTGTCCCCTTAAATGTAGCTAAGCGGAAATAGTTGTCTGCTCAACCACGTTTAAACGGATGATGGTAAAAAATTGCCAAACAGACGGGTAATTATTGAGCATTGGCTTAGTTCAGTCAAGTGTTGTGCTCCCAAATAATGCTAAAGTGTTAAGCAAAAAACCAACTCGATCACTTAGATAGTGACTGGGTCGGTTTTTACTGTTTTACAACGAATTTAGTTTAAGCGGATTTAATTGGTGCTTTCAAAGGTTCAATTTTACCTAACCAAAGGCCAAAGGATAATGCACCCAAAAAAGTGATCACACCGGATAAGACTAGTGCAGATACATAAGAATGAGTGAGTGTGACGATAAAACCAGTGATCATTGGACTTAGAACACCACCTAAATTAGAAGCAGTATTTTGAATACCACCTAAAGTTGAAGACATGTTAGCTGGTGCCATATCGCCAGGAATTGACCAAAGCGCTGGTGCGGCAAATGCTAGGCCAGCGTATGAGATGGATAATAAAGTGACGCTCAGAACTAGGGAACGGGTGAGTCCTGCAAAGAGAATAGCGGTACCCACTAACATACCGATGACTAAGTTAAATTTTCTGGAAAAGGTTAAAGATTTGTGTTTAACCGCATATAAATAATCGGTACACCAACCGCCTAGGAGTTCACCCGCAATACCGGCTAAAGGCGGAATCATTGCGGTAAACCCCATGGTCATGGCTTCCATTCCGCGTGATTCGACCAAATAATTAGGAAACCAAGTGATGAAGAAGAAAATGGCGTAGTTTAAGGCCATAAAGCCGAAGCAAACCGCCCAAACATTGCGATATTTTAAGAGTTGATACCATTTTAATGGTGCTTTTTGATTACCTAATCCTTCCTTTTTCTTTTGTCCATTGCGAATGTAACTGAGCTCAGCTTGATTAACGAATTTATTTTTTTCTGGATCATTGTAGTACCAAATCCAAAGTAGCACCCAGATGATGCCAAAACTACCAGAAACGATAAACGAAGCTTGCCAGCCCCAATGGGAAATAATCCAAACAATCAATGGCATAGCAACAGCGGTGCCAACTTTACTTCCGGTATCATAGAAGGCAGAAATCTTTCCCCGCTCTTTATCAGGGAACCAGCGCGTTGCAATTCCACTATTTGATGGCATCGCACCAGCTTCACCGATCCCAAGCAGCAGTCGCAGACCAATTAAACTGGAAAAGCCACGAGCTAGCGTTGTCATGGCGGTGGCGATGGACCACCATCCCACTGCTAACGCCATGCTAATCCGGTGACCTACCCGATCAGCTAGCCAACCAGAAGGAATCTGAAAAACTAAATAAGACCAGAAAAAAGCTGACATGACGATTCCCATTTGTGCACTGTTTAAACTAAATTCTCGCATAATATCCGTTGACGCAGCAGATAGATTAGCGCGATCTAAATAATTAATGGTAATCGCTAACCACATTAGTGTTCCGATTTTCCAACGAACATTAGTTTTTCTTTGTTGTTGATTTTTCATTTTATGATGCCTCGTTTTATAAAGCAGCGCTTTCATTTTTACTAAAAATTAAAAGCGGCAACCTGTCATTTATTTGTAAAAATAAAACCAAGGGCGCCATTAATTGGCAATAGTGCATTATCATCCTTGGTTTTATGAATTATTAACATCAGACAAACGTAATGGCTTTAGTTTAACGCTTATTGAGCTGCGGTAAAATTTTAGCCAATGGTGGAATTAAAATAAAGCACAAAATTACCTACTGCATGTAAACTATCAAAGTAAAGCCCGGCAATGTAATACGCGATAAATTGCCGCCAGCCACCTAATAGCGGATATTGGCCTAAACTGACACAAAATCCGTATATGTAGCCAGCAAACAGGCTGAGTAACGCCTGTACCCATAAGTGTTGTTGGACAAACTGCCAGTGCCCGATAAGCCAAGCACCAACGACGACCACTAAGTAAGCGAGTAATTGCGGGATTGTCCACAGGCCGAAACCTAAGAGAACGTTAGAAATCAAAATAGATAAAATAGCGATGTTGCTACCTGCAATAAACCCCCAGCTTAAGGTCATGAAAATGATGATGTCAGTCACTGGCTGAATGTTAGGTAAAAATTGGAATAAATACCGGCCGACAACGCATAACGCCGTCACCAGTGCGATAATAGCAATATATCGTGGGGTATAACGTGATTTACTTTTCAGCATTTAACTTAAAGTGCACTTTATCGTTATTCTTCAGGTAAGTTTTAGCGGCACCTTTGGTTGCATCCTTACCATTAATACTGTATAACCAATATTTTTGTGTCTTTTTATTTTGTTTATGCCCATTGATAGACGTGATCATACCGTCGTCTTCTTTAACTTTGTAATGCTTCTTCATGATCTTCATCACAGAAGTTTTACGAGTGGTTTTAATCTTTTTCCGGCTGATCTTTTTATGGTTAACAGTTAATGTGACTCTTACCTTAATTGATTTTTTTGCTTTGGCAGCTGCTGGTTGCACCCCGGTTCCCAGTAAGCCGACACCCAAGGTAAAAATGGTGGTTATCTTAATAAGTTTTTGCAAAATAGTTCCTCCTTGAATTGTAAGTTTTAAACTAACACTTTGGGTGCCCTTAGTATAACATCAATCGTTTTCAGTGCATTAAAAAAATCAAAAAAATTTCGTGATACAATTAAAAGCAGGATAAAGGAGAATGAGAATGCAATTAATTGATGCCCACACACACGTGGATAATCAGCAATTTGTCCGCTTATTAAAACGTGAAAAAGTTTATGCGACACTTAATTGTGGGTCACCGGCTGAATTTGAACAAAATCAAGCTTGGGTGGGGCGAAATCGGCGTTTAAAATTAAGTGCTGGTATTCATCCTTGGCAAGCTGATCAAATGAAGTGGTCAGATATGGCCCCAATTTTAAAACAAGTACCAGTGGTCGGTGAAATTGGTCTGGATAATGTGTGGACTAAGCTGCCTTTGCAATTGCAGCAGCAAGTTTTTACCAAACAGTTAGCCTATGCGGAAAAAGCACATAAGCCGGTGATTATCCACACTAAAGGTCAGGAAAAAGAAACCCTGCGGATTTTGAAAACTTATTTTAATACTTATTTATTACATTGGTATTCAAGTACGGAATACATTGAAGATTTTTTGGATTTAGGTTGTTATTTCAGTATTGGACCGTCGTTTGCAACTGAAGAAAGTGTTCATTATTTGTTGCAAGCACTACCCTTAAATAAAGTATTATTAGAATCAGATGGAATGGCTGGTATGACGTGGGCTTTAAGCCGAGAATTACCGTTAAGTGCTTACCCAGAACAAATGAGTACTGGCATTCAGGCCTTATCGCGGATTCATCATTTGGCGCCAGTAAAAGTTGCTGCCCAATTGGTGGCCAATTTACAGCGGTTTTGGGCTGGTGAAAATTAAGGTTAAATAAAATTGCTTAATTAAAAGGTGGAATCAAGATGTTGAAAATTGGTGTGTTTGGACTTGGCAATATTGCCCAAAAAGCATATTTGCCGGTGATGGCACAATTACAAGATCAGGTTGACTGGATTCTGTGTACACGGGATTCTGTTAAATTGAAACGGCTACAGCAAAAATTTGGTTTTAAACATACCGTTTCAGATTTTTCGGCATTATTAGCACAACAGCCGGCAGCGATTTTCATTCATACGCCGACACCGACTCACGCTGCCTACATTAAACGCTGCTTAGCGGCAGGAATCCATGTTTATGTTGACAAGCCTGTGAGTGATAATTTGGCTGAGGTGAAGCAGCTTTATCAGTTAGCAGCTCAGCAAAATTGTTTACTCACAGCTGGGTTTAACCGACGTTTTGCCCCGATGAACGTTAAATTACACCAACAACCAGCACAAGTGGTTTGGGTGCAAAAAACACGGGTGGCAGAACAGCAGTCAGTGCCGTTTGTCGCGTTTGATCTATTGCCTCATGTGGTGGATACGGCATTATTTTTATTCGGACAAACACCACAGGCTTGTCATTATCAGTTAACGGCTGAAAAAGGTATCTTGCAGCAGGCTAGTGTGTTGCTGACGGCACCTCATGCGACGGCTTATGCGGTGTTGAATATGCAGGCAGGAACTAATCGAGAAACTGCAACCGTTCAAAATCAACAGGGAATTTTCCGCGTGGTGGATTTAGCAACGTATCAACAAGATCAGCATGGTTGCTGTACGCAGCAAAGCTTTCCAGATTGGACGCCTAATTTAACGCGACGTGGCTTTGCACCTTTAATTCAGCAATTTATCGCTGCTGTTCAAGGAAAACAAGCCAACCCAGTCAGTCCCACATCTAGTTTGTTGACTCACCAAATTTGCCAAGGATTAGTGACAGAAGCCGCACGATAAGGACACAAAAAGCGTTGCAACTAAAGTTACAACGCTAAGGTTATTGCTTAACTTTTCATTATTGCTAGTTTAACTAAGCATTTTCAGGTTCACTTTGAACCTTTTGTAAATGCCGGTAACTAACAACATAACGGCCATTGATTTCTTCCATAATTTTAGGGGTGATTTTACCGCCAGCTTCTAATTTAACCAACGCACTATTCACGTATTTTTTGGTAATGGTACCAATGCAATCCGGAATGCCTTGTTCTTTGGTGATTTGTACTTGATCACCTGCAGTGAAGCGC
Organism: Loigolactobacillus rennini DSM 20253; assembly: GCF_001436505.1. Taxonomy (GTDB): domain Bacteria; phylum Bacillota; class Bacilli; order Lactobacillales; family Lactobacillaceae; genus Loigolactobacillus; species Loigolactobacillus rennini. The sequence continues at coordinate 10,504 of NZ_AYYI01000005.1, forward strand.
CGGCTTTGTTCATTTTCTTCTGGTGCTGTATGATTAGATTGTGCCAATTAAATCCCTCCTTTAACCGGATGGTAGCAAGCCACCAACTGAATTCACTATTAACTAGTATAACACTTTTTGGCTGGATTTAATGGCTTGCTGTTTGGCTTATCATGAAAATAATAGGCGTTAGTACTTTGACAGCGCTTTAAAATTAAGAAATGAGATGATAAAATGCGGCCGATTAATCAACAAGTTGTGTTAGTGACAGGTGCATCTTCGGGAATTGGTGAAGCAACGGCCATTCGTTTGCGGCAACGGGGGTTTATTGTGTATGCTGCGGCGCGGCGAACTGCCCGAATGCGGCATCTATTGGGATTGGGCATTCACGTCTTAGCTTTGGACGTAACGGATGACGCTTCATTAAAACAAGCATTACAGGTGATTATGCAGCAACAAAAACGTTTGGATATTTTAATTAACAATGCCGGTTTTGGGACTTATGGTGCCATTGAAGAGGTACCACTAGCTGATGGCCGTCGACAATTCGATGTTAATGTTTTTGGTGCGGTCAGATTAATCCAGCTGGTTTTACCGATTATGCGATGTCAGCGTTCTGGTCGGATCATTAACACTTCTTCCATTGCAGCCAAAGTTTACGAGCCGCTTTCTGGTTGGTATATGGGTACTAAACATGCGCTAGAAGGTATCAGTGATTCTTTACGAACAGAAGTGGCAGCCTTTGGCATTGATGTGGTGATGATTGAGCCTGGTGCCACTAATAGTCAATGGGCCGGTATTGCCAAACAGGCCTTGCTACGGGATTCTGGGTCTGGCGCCTACCAAAAATTAGTGTGGGAAGTGGCGGCGCAATTGGATTTATTTGCCAAAGTGGGGTCAGCTCCGACAACCATTGCCGATTTGATGGAGCGGGCAGCGACTGCCCGGCGACCGCGAACCCGCTATGTCGGCGGCTTTGGTAGTAAAACGGCGTTATTTGCCCGGCGTTTATTATCGGATCGGCAATTTGATGCTGCCGTTGCCTTAATTTTAGGATTAGGTTACCGTTACTATCAACGCCGAAAGTCATGATGGAGGTTTTGCTTTGAAAAAGAAGACAAAATATTTAACTATAGCAGCACTGCTAGGTAGTGCCGGCTTGTTCACAGGTAGTTATCTAAGCTTTCGTGCATCGACATTGAACCTTAAAAAATTAGTGCGAAAACAGCGGGATATCGATTTTCCAGCATCTGATCCTTGGGTGTTGGAAAAAAGATGGTATCAAAATACAAAACGATTGCACCGGCAAATTCAAACTGCAGACGGATTAACTTTGCGGGCGATTTTATTGCCACAAGCGCAAGCAACCACAAAAGTTGCTATTTTAGCCCATGGTTACCACCATTCATTGGAACAGATGGCACCTTATGCAAAATTGTTCTATGATCTAGGCTTTAATGTTTTAGTGCCTGATGCCCGGGGACATGGTGATAGCGGTGGCCGTACCATTGGTTTTGGTTGGCTGGACCGGCGAGATTACGTGCAATGGGCACAGTTGATGACACAAGAATATGGTCCAACTGCCACGTTGGTTTTATTTGGTATCAGTATGGGGGCAGCAACGGTATTGGCTGCTAGTGGTGAAGCGGATTTGCCGCAAACTGTTAAAGCGGTGATTGAAGACAGCGGCTTCAGCTCAGTTGCAAAAGAAGTCTACTATCGCATGTGGTCCCATTATTATCTGCCAGCACCGTCTTTGATGCCACTGATGACGTTATTTGCCAAATGGCAAGCTGGTTATGCTTATCAAGAAGGCAACATTTTGCGCCAATTATTGAAAAGTCAAACGCCCACGTTATTCATTCATGGGGGCCATGATCGTCATGTGCCGCCTAAAGCGTTTAGCCGTTTGTATCATGCTGCATCAATGCGCAAGATGGCGTATTTTGTGCCGCAAGCCGATCACGTGCAAGCTTATGCTACTAACCGAGCTAAGTATGAAGCGACTATTCGGCATTTTCTAGCACAATTAAAGTTAGTTTAATTTCACAACAAAAAAGAAAATTTTAGTATCATTTTGCGTTATAATACCTTTATTATAAGAAGAATGGGGTTACAGAAGTGAAATTGAGAGGTTTGATTAGGCGTGGCTTTTGGGGGTTAGCCTTATTAATCGCAGTTTTTATGGGTGCCTTATTGTTTGTAGGTTGGCATGATGTTCCAGCAAAAACATCAGCAGCGGTGGCGTTTCAAAATGGCTGGGCAAAACTGGCTAAAAAGCCACCGGAAGCGATTCAATTGCAGGTGGCGCCAAAAAGTCAGCGGCCGACTCTACCAACCGGTTGCGAGATCACTGATGTGGCGATGCTATTACAATTTCGTGGGCAACCACAAACTTTAACCCAGATTGCTCAGGAAATTCCTTATGCTGATAATCCTGAAGACGGCTTTTGGGGAAATCCTTTTAATGATACCGGGTATACCATGTACCCACCGGCTTGGCGGGATTACTTCACTAAACATTTAGGTAGCTTTACGGATTTATCCCAACGTTCGCCACAAGCTTTTCGGCAGCAATTAGCAGCAGGTAAGCCGGTTGTCTGCTGGGTGGTGATGCATGGCTTTTCCGCGCACGCCATTTTGTTGACCGGTTTTACTGGGGACACGTTTATTTACAATGATCCGTACACTGGGCAAAGCCAGCAACGAATCAGTACCCAGCGGTTATGGCGGCTGGCAGCATCTCAGCACCACCGGGCGATGACTTATTAAGGAGGCAGTCGGTTTAAGCCGGCTGTTTATTTTTAATCAAAATGAGGTGACAGGCGTGAATGAAAAACGGCAAGCTCAATTATTGACCACCTGTTTAATGGCTGGTCGAATCATGATTGAAAGTGGTTCGGAAATGTACCGTGTTGAAGATACCATGCGGCGAATCGCGCAAAATGCCGGGGTGATGGACAGCCATATTTTTACTACCCCGACAGGTTTATTTATGTCATTACCAACTTATGATGCCGTGCAAATTCAGCAGGTGACGAGCCGGGCGATCAATTTAGAAAAGGTGGACCGGGTCAATGCACTATCCCGGCAGTTTGCGGACCATCAAATCACGCTAACCGTTTTATCCCAGCGTTTAGCTGTCTTGGATCACGATGTGCCTTATTTTCCATTATGGCTGCAAGTGATTGCAGCTGCTGTCGTCAGTTGTACAATTATGATTATGTTTGGTGGTCATTGGATTGATTTTCTACCTAGTGCAGTAGTGGGAGCTGCTGGTTATACCGTTTTTTATTTGGTACGTGAACAACTAAGCGTTAGTTTTCTCAGTGAATTTTTAGCGGCGTTTACCATTGGCTTATTGGCTTGGATTTTCATCAGCTTACACTTTGGCCGTAGTTTGGACATGATTATTATCGGTGCGGTAATGCCTCTGGTGCCAGGGGTTGCCATTACTAATGCTGTTCGCGACATGTTAGCAGGTCATTTGTTGACTGGGATTGTTCGGGGCATTGAAGCTTTATTTAGTGTCAGTGCGATTGGCATCGGAATTGCATTGGTATTTCGCTTTTTTGCGTAAAGGGGGTCAGGTGATGTGGCAACAATTTATCGTGCAAGGCGTTTTTAGTTATTTAGCAACCATCGGTTTTGGTATTTGTTCCAATGTGCCACGGCGTGCATTGCATGTATGTGGTTTGACCGGTTTAACTGGCTGGTTAGTTTATTGGAGTTTGTTACAATTGGAAATTGGGAAAATGTTGCCTAACTTGGCCGGCGCCTTTGCATTAGCGCTATTGAGCTGGGTGATTGCCCGGCGCCATAAAATTCCCGTCATCATCGTCAACATTCCCGGCTTGGTGCCACTAGTGCCTGGTGGTGTTGCCTACCGGGCTGTCAGAGCTTTTGCGCTAGGAAACTATCCACTGGGAATTCGGTTTACAGTGCAAGTTCTCATGATTGCTGGTGCTATTGCTGTCGGTTTTATGCTAGCTCAGTTGGTGACGTCACCTGGTCAATTACGCCGGCAAAAATAATGTTGCAGATAATTTGGTTACTACCGACTGATTGTTTTTAGACTTTTAAAATTAAACCATCAGTTGATTGGATAAAATAAGGGTATGAGAAAAATTACTTTTACTATCCCCGAAAAAAAATTTATAAATTATAATTCGCTTAATGACAGTAGTTTTACAATGAAAATTGGTGCTTTATTTTAACGTAACTGGTGGAATGACTTGCTATTAGTAAATCGAAGCGGCTATAATGAAATTGGATTTGAGATCAGTCAAAAGTGAGGTATCAGGGAAATGAGTGCAAAAAAAACGCAGGACTCATTAGACTTTGAAGTAGAAACAATGATCTTTCGGCGGTTGTTGGTTGCAGTGGACGAAGATGATTCGACTTCATCAATTCGTGCGTTTAATTATGCCGTAACTTTAGCCAAAGCGTATCGGATTCCATTAGCGATCGTAACCATTCTAGAAACCAGTGATTTGAATGTTTATGACTCGTTATCACCCGATGTATTGGCAAAACGGCGTAGTGAAGTTTTGGCAAAAGTTAATCAGTACGCTGATAAAGCGAAAAAATTTGGTGTTGCTGATGTCACTTCATTGATTGGTGAGGGTCGACCAGGTCGGGTTATCGTTGACCAAGTGATTCCTGAATGGCAACCAGATCTATTGGTTGTGGGTTCTGAAACCACTGAAAAGAGTCGGATCTTCATCGGTTCCCAGGCGAGTTACATGGCACAAAACGCACCTTGCTCTGTGATTGTGGTCCGTGCTAACGATCAGTACGCTCCGAAAAAGGCGTAATTCACTTACTGGTGGTTGCTGCCTGACGTCTAAATCGTGATGGTGCGCCATAGCCATCAAAAAGGGATGCCGCAATAAGTAAATTGTGGCATCCCTTTTTTAGTTGACGTTAAACGCGCTTATTAGAAAGGATTTGTTGGTTTTGCGCTATGCTAATTATCATTTAGCACATTTTATTGCCCGTCCGAACCGTTTTATCGCAATTTGTGACTTGCATCATGAGCGGATTCGCGTTCACGTTAAAAATACCGGCCGCAATAAAGAGATTTTACAGCCACAGCGGCAGGTTGCGCTGGTGAAAAGTGACAACCTGAATCGTAAAACCCAGTATGATTTAGTCGCTGCTAAAGTGGGAACAAGGTGGATTAACATCGATAGTCAGGCACCTAACCATGTGGCTTATGAAAGTATTAAAAATGGCGGAATTCAGCTACCTGGGATTTCAACTGAAGCAATTACGACTTTGCGACCAGAGGTGACCTTTGAAGATGCGCGGTTTGATATTTTTGGTGCCACAGCAAGTCAGCCCTTTTTTGTTGAGTTAAAAGGGGTCACGTTAGCCAATGGTGCACTAGCAGCTTTTCCAGATGCACCCACCGCCCGGGCAACTAAACATGTGCAAACGCTAATCCGAGCTCAGCAAGCTGGCTATCAAGCCTACCTATGTTTTATTGTGCAACTACCTGATGTGACGGCGATGACGATTTATCGGCAACGAGATCCTGCATTGTATGCCGCTGTTTTAATGGCGCAGCAACACGGTGTTCACTTACTTGCTTACCAGTGTGCAGTTACGCCAGGCTCATTAACGGTGACTCAGCCGGTGGTCATCGATCTTCAGCGGCAGTTTACGGAAGTGCCGTAGCTTTTTCTGCCATGAGTTTGTGCTGGATGCTACTAGCGGCTTGTTCGAAAGCTTGCTGTTCATTGGCGGTCAGCGCAACATCAATGATTCTTAAGACACCCGGACGGCCGATTAACGTGGGTTGACTAATGTAGACTTGGTGTAGTGGATCCCAGCTAGAAAGGGGTAGTAACAAGTGCGCATCGCTAAAAATTGCTTGAATAACTAAAATGATGGCCGTGGCAACACTGTAATTGATGTACCCTTTGCCAGTAATAATTTGTTCAGCACGCTGTTGGATCGTAGTTTCCAGTGCTTGATAATCGAGTTTACAGCGGCCGAGGACGTTTGCAATTGGCTGGGTATTGACATTGATGGTGGACCAAGCAGTAAATTGCTGGTCAGCATGTTCGCCTAGCATATAGCCTTGAACGTTTTGTGGCGAAACAAAAAGCGTTTCAGCAATCGTCCGCTGCATGCACATGGAATCTAGCAAAGTGCCGATGCCGAAAACTTGCTGCTGCGGTAAATTGGTTAAACGCTGTAACTCAGTGGACATGACGTCGCAGGGATCTGTCATGTTAAGCAAAATCCCGTAAAAGCCGCTGGCCATGATTTGTGGTGCGAGTTTTGCGAGCATCTGCTGATTTTGTTGTTGTTTAATGGCGATTTCTGAACGGGATGTCGGTGTCTTTTCGGCGCTTGCGATAATGACGATCGCGGCATCTCGTAGTTGGCAGTAATCCTGGATGGTAATTTGGGTGTGGGTTTGCAAACCGATTTGTGCGTTTTCTAAATCTAGCTTTTCAGCGTAAGCGATCCGGTCTGTTTTATCAATTAAAACTAATTCATCCGTAATGCCTTTGATCACCAACGTGTACGCTAAAGCTGCACCAACATGCCCTAAACCGATAATACCAATTTTGCGCACTTCAAAGCCTCCTTAAAGCTACTTTACAATTAACCTAGCGACAACTTTAGTATACGTGAAAAGGGATACAAAGTCGGTTTTGTGAGGAGACTTTAATCTAAATTTTAACAGAATGAAATGTAAAACGATTTATGCAGCCCGTGGTTGTGCGTAATGAAAACTGAATATGTAAAAAGCTCATTTGTTTTTGCAAATGGGCTTTTTGATTTAGTTAAGACTTAGTTTGCTTTAACCGACTATGACGGTAACTATAAGTGGCATAGATCAGTAAACCTAAGGTCATCCAAATGAAGAAAACGATCCAGGTCACTTTTTGCAGTTGAATCATCAATAAGACGCACATAAAGCAAGAAAGTAGTGGTATGACTGGATAAAATGGGACTTTAAATCCTTGCGGTAATTTATGGTAATCTGGTAAACGCCGTAAAAAGACAACGCCTAGTGAAACTAAAGAAAAGGCAAATAAAGTGCCAATGTTCACTAATTCAGTAATTTTGTCCAAAGGAATCAATGTTGCAAAAGTACTGGCAACAACAGCAAAAATCCAAGTATTAATGACAGGCACATGGGTTTTAGGACTGACTTTTGATAGTACTTTTGGCAATAAACCGTCGCGGCTGACGGCAAAAATCAAGCGAGTACCGCCGTATGACATGATGAGTAAAACAGTGGTCATGCCCACAACTGCGCCTAAAGCGACAATGCCAGCCACCCAATTTTGGTTCATCAGTTTTAGGGCATATGCTACTGGATCTCCGACATTTAATTTTGTGTAATGGACAACCCCCACTAAAACAGCAGCAACAGCAGCGTATAGTAATGAAGCAATCCCTAATGATGAAATGATCCCGATTGGCATGTCCCGTTTAGGGTTGATCACTTCTTCTGAAGCAGTTGAGACCGCGTCAAATCCAATATAGGCATAAAAGGCTAGTGCTGCGCCAGACAAAATTCCGCCAGCACCATAAGGTAGAAATGGTTTGTAATTGGCCGGTTTAACGTAAAAAATTGCGACAGCTAAGAAAATTAAAATAACGGCGACTTTAATGATTACCATAATGGAATTAACTCGGGTAGATTCCTTGAGTCCGCGTGCTAATAGATAGCCGATGAGTAGGGTGATTAAACCGGCGATGATATCAATACCACCGCTTCCTTGATTATAAGCTTGACTGAAAAAGGCCGGGATAGTTAATCCAAACCCAGAAAGTAAGTTCTGAAAATAAGCGGACCAGCTAACGGCGACTGAAGCGACTGCAAACAAATATTCTGATACTAATGCCCAACCTAAAATCCAAGCAAGTAATTCACCAAATACCGTATAAACATAAGTGTAAGCACTGCCAGCTAAAGGAATTGTCGACGCAAATTCTGAATAGCATAAGGCTGCTAAGGCACAGACAGCCGCAGCAAGAATGTAAGACAACATCGCGCCGGGCCCAGCATAATTAGCTGCAATAATCCCGGGGGTAATAAAAATTCCTGCACCGACAACAGCACCCACACCCATTGCTGTCAAACTAAAAGCAGTTAATTGTCTTTCGAGGCCACCTTTTTTAAATTGACTGATATCGATTGGCTTTTTAGCAAACAATGAATGGTGGGACATTTGGATTCCTCCTCTTCAATTGTTATATAACAGAGAATTAAGTTAGCTACATCATAATTGGTATAGATAATAAAAGTCAATACTAAAAAATGTTTTTTGTGACTTGTGATATAAAGAACTTGATGTAAACATATTGATGATAATAACGGCGATAAATAAAGTGCAAGCATGTGATTTTTGGACAAATGTAACCGGCTGCAAAAGAAAATAAACTTGTTATACTGAAATTGAAATCATAAATAAAATTAGATTGGTATAGAAAGGTAATTGTGTTATGACAGAAGTGAACGTCGCACTAATCGGTGCAAATCATCCATCACTTTTTCAACTGGTGGCTAACTTCCGCCAAACATCACAATGGCATTTTTCATTATTTGGTGTCGGTCAGCCAGTTGCAAAAGTGCCTGCTAATGGTACCTACCATCAAGCAGAGACTTTAGATGACGCGGTAACCGCTGGCTTGACTCGTGTGGCTGCCGGTGAATGTCAAGTTATTTTTAAGGGCATTGTTCAAACTCATAAGTTGTTAAAAGCGTTATTGCGGCCAGAATTTAATTTGAAAAAACAGTCATTATTATCTCATGTCGCTTTATTGGAATTGCCAGACTTGGCGCGGCCAGTATTGCTGTCGGATGCTGGGATGAACATTGCACCTAATTCAGAGCAGCTTGCTGCAATCGTGAATAACGCGGTGTATGCAGCCCATGCCATCGGTAACGAGAAACCAAAAGTTGCGCTACTGAGTTCAGCTGAAAACTATAATCCCAAGATGCCATCTTCAGTGTTAACGCGGCAGGTAACGACTTATTTTCAGCAGCAGCCGATCGCAGCTGAAGTCTTTGGTCCGATTTCTTTGGACTTAGCTTTATCGCCAGCAGCTGTGCAGAAAAAGGCTTTTCAAGGGCCGATTGCTGGTGATGCGGACATTTTAATTGTGCCAAACATCGATGCCGGCAATATTTTGTATAAAGCGTTGATGCTTTTTACTCCCATTCAAACTGGTGGCGTTATTATCGGTGCTAAAGTGCCAGTCGTTTTACCATCGCGCAGTGATCAAATTGAAAATAAAGCCGCGTCGTTACGGTTTGCTACACAATTAGCATCGCAATAAGGAGGGGAGCTTGTGCCGCAATATGTATTAGTAATCAATCCGGGATCAACGTCAACTAAATTGGGTCTTTTTGTCGGGAAAAAGCAAGTCAAATTAGTGACTTTAGCGCACACAACCACTGAATTAGCGCCTTATGCTACCATTTTAGAACAAAAAGATTTTCGATTGCAGTTAATCCATCAGTTTTTAACGCAGCAGCAAATTGCTTTAACCGATTTAATGGCTTGTGTCGGTCGTGGTGGGATGATGCGCCCCATTTCTAGTGGGACTTACGTGGTTAGTCCGGCAATGCTAGCAGATTTGCGGTCGGCGAAATATGGGGAACATGCATCGAACTTAGGGGCAATTTTAGCGGACGCTGTAGCTAAAAAAGCAGGGTGTCAAGCTTACATTGTTGATCCTGTGGTGGTGGATGAACTGACACCGGTGGCTAGATTGTCGGGTGAACCGAATTGGCCGCGGCGCTCTGCTTTTCACGCACTGAATCAAAAAGCGGTTGCGCGGCAAGTGTTGGCGGAAAAAGGCATTCAGTATGAACAAGCAGATGTAATTGTGGCGCATTTAGGTGGCGGTATTAGCATTGGTGCTCATCAGCACGGTCGGGTGATCGATGTGAATAATGGATTAGACGGCGAAGGCCCTTATAGCCCTACCCGGACCGGACATATCAGTGCGATGGCGCTGATCGACTATATTTATCAGCAACAGCCAGATAAAGAAAAATTAAAACGGATGATCACTCGTCAAGGCGGGTTGAGTGCTTATTTGCATTCAACTGATGTTGCCGCGGCAGTTAAAAAGGCAGAAGCAGGTGATCAGCGAATTGCGTTGATCCTAGCGGGGATGGTCTATCAAATCAACAAGGAGATTGCCGCACAGGCAAGTGTCTTGCAAGGACATGTTCAGCGGATTATTTTAACCGGTGGTTTAGCGCATTCGCAGTATTTAACACAAGCGATCACTGAACAGATCAGTTGGCTTGCTCCAGTGACTGTTTTTCCAGGTGAAATTGAAATGCAGGCGCTAAATGCCGGTGTTCAGCGGGTTAGTAATCATGAAACGAAGGTCAAAGACTACCAAACGGAAGCGGAGGTTTTGGCTGATGGCAGAACAATATGATTTAGTAGTAATCGGTGGCGGCTTTGGTGGTTATTCGGCAGCGATTCGGGCGCATCAACTCGGACAAAAAGTGGCGTTAGTCGAAGAAGCAGAAATGGGCGGGACTTGTTTAAACCGCGGTTGTATTCCTACCAAGGCACTGTTAAAGAGTACGCAAGTGCTTAAAGAGATCCGGCAAAGCCAGTCTTTTGGTTTAAAGCTAACTGGTGATGTGGTCCCTGACTTTAAGGCTATTCAAGCACGAAAGACAAAAATCATTCAACAACTGCAACAAGGCATTCAATTTTTGATGAAAAAGAACAAAATTACGGTTTATCACGGGCACGCAACAATTTTAGGCACGTCGATTTTTTCACCAGAACCAGATACTGTTCGCGTCGAAACTACTACGGGCGATGTTGAGATTTCGGCACCACATCTGTTAGTGGCAACTGGTTCGCGACCGCGCAGCTTACCGAACGTGACTATCGATGAAGACAAAATTTTATCGTCCACTGGTGTATTGGCCTTATCGCAACTGCCTAAATCCATGGCCATCGTCGGTGGCGGGGTGATCGGTGTTGAGTTAGCCGCGATTTTAAATGAATTGGGTGTTACGGTCACAATCATTGAATATACTGGCCAGTTACTACCTAATGAAAATGCGCAAGTTGCGCAGCAGTTGCTTAAGCAATTTAAAAAACAAGGGATTCAGGTGCATTTGAATACGGCGGTGCAAACCATTGATACTGACGCACAGCAGCAAGTTGTCCATGCAAAGAAGGATCAAGAAGTCATTGACGTGCAAGCTGAGCGGGTGTTGATGGCAGTTGGTCGTCAGCCTAACTTAGAGGAATTGGGCTTGGACGCTGCCGGGGTGCAGTACACCAAAGCGGGAATTACGGTGGACCAGCACTATCAAACTAACATTAAGAATATTTATGCCATTGGCGATGTCATTCCAACCTTACAATTAGCCCATGTTGCGATTAAGGAAGGGTTACTTGCTGTTGAGCATATGGTTAACGGCGCAGCACCTAGCTTAAATTATGAGCAGGTCCCGCGTTGTGTCTACACCGCGCCAGAGATTGCCAGTGTTGGCCGGGTGGATGGGCAAGTGACCGAAGCGACGAAAGCACAAACGGGTCAATTTAATTTTCAAGCTAACGGTAAAGCGATGATTGAAGGAGCCACCGCTGGCCAAGTTAAAATTTTTGCAGATAAAGCAACCGATGACTTGGTGGGGATGAGTATTATGGGTGCTCATGCAACTGATATGATCGGCGAAGGGGCTGTGGCGCTCTACCTAAATGCCAGTCCCGCTGAAATCGCGGAAACGGTTCACCCGCACCCGACTTTAGTCGAAGCCGTGATGGAAGCAGCCGCAGATGTTTATCAACAGGCGATTAATCAATAAGAAAGGTGCGATTAGATGAAAACTCTAGCAGCTTCAAAACTTGGAAAAGATGACTTAATTGCCACGTACCGGCTAATTAAATTGGGCCGGCGTTTAGATGAACGACTTTGGCAATTAAATCGAATCGGTAAAGTTGCTTTCCACATCTCAGGACAAGGCTCTGAAGTGGCACAAGCAGCGATGATCAAAGCTTTTAATACTAAACGGGATTATTTCTTACCCTATTATCGGGACATGACTGCCGCAATGGGCTGGGGTGTGACTGCAGAACAAATTATGGCAGGGTCATTAGGGAAAGCTGCTGATCCCAGTTCTCATGGCCGGCAAATGCCAAATCACTACGGTTCAGTGGCACACCGAATCGTTTCTTTTGGGTCAACAGTGACAACCCAATATTTACTGGCAACTGGCGTGGCTTACGCAGCATTGTTAGATCATAAAGATTACGTCACTTTAGTGACAACCGGTGAAGGTTCTACTGCTCAGGGGGATTTCCATGAAGCATTGAATATTGCCAGTATTAAAAAATTACCGGTAGTGTTTGCGATCGAAAATAATGGTTATGCGATTTCCACGCCTAACCGCGAAGAATTCGCGGTTAAACAGCTAGCTGAACGGGGTAAGGCCTATAATATGCCAGCAGAAGCGGTAGATGGTCATGATTTTACTGCCACTTATCAAGCATTTGCCAAAGCAGTTTCCCGAGCGGAAAAAGGAAAGGGGCCAACGTTGATTGAAGTGATGGTGGATCGTTTGACCGGCCATTCGTCAGATGATAACCAAAATGTTTATCGTTCTAAAGAAGAAATGGCCGCACTTAAAGAAAATGACAATGTGCCTTTGTTTGAAAAACAATTAAGTGAAGAAAAAATTTTAACGCCAGCTGAGATAGCTAATATTGATGCAGAAATCAAAGAGATGGTTAATCAAGCGACCCAAGCAGCAGAAAAATTACCAGCACCGGCAGCTGAGACACTATTAGATCACGTTTATGCTTAAGGAAAGGAGGCGTCGTCATGACTGAACACACTTATTTAGAAGCACTTAATTTAGCGATGCATGAAGAATTTGCCCGTGACCCGGGGGTTGTCGTTTTCGGTGAAGACGTCGGCGGTGATAAAGGCGGGGTTTTCGGTGCCACTAAAGGGTTAGCCGCTGCTTTCGGTGATCAGCGCGTATTTAACTCGCCTTTAGGAGAAAGTGGCATTGCGGGTTTGGCAATTGGTTTAGGATTAATGGGTCACCATGCGATTGCTGAATTTCAATTTGCAGATTATATTTTACCAGCCGTCAACCAAATTATGTCAGAAGCGGCCCGGATGCGTTACCGGACTGCAGGCGATTGGACGGCACCGATCGTTTTTCGAACGCCCTATGGTGGTGGCGTACACGGTGGTTTTTACCATTCGCAAACAACAGATAAAGTTTTTGCTGGTCAGCCTGGTTTACGGATTGTGACACCATCAACGGTTTATGACGCTAAAGGATTACTCAAAGCTGCGATTCGTTCAGAAGATCCCGTTTTGTTCTATGAGCATAAACGACTTTACCGGTCTTTAAAGGCTGATATACCAGATGAAGATTATGTGGTGCCTTTGGATAAAGCGCAAGTTTTACAACAAGGTGATGACATTACTGTTATGGCCTACGGAACGATGCTACAGCATGCGTTGAATGCTGCCAAAGCTTTGCAAGCAGAAGATATTTCGACCGAAGTGGTAGATTTACGGACACTTTATCCGTTAGATCAAGAAACCATTTTAGCGGCAGCAAAGAAGACCGGGAAGGTGCTGTTAATTAGCGAAGATACTAAAGAAGCCAGCATTATCAACAACGTGGCGGCTATTATTGCTGAACAAGCCTTATTTGATTTAGATGCGCCGGTTCAGCAGTTAGCGGGCCCACTGGCACCAGGCATGTCTTATGCGTTAGAAGATGAATTTTTAGTCAGTGCAGAGCAAGTGCAGGCAGCTATGCGTGAATTGGCTCAGTTTTAAGTGAGGAGTTGAGGGTATGAAGACCATTGAGCTTAAAATGCCACAGTTAGGTGAAAGTGTGACGGAAGGTGTCCTCACAAGCTGGTTAGTGAAAGCAGGCGACGAAATTGCTCAGTATGATCCAGTAGCTGAAGTTGAAAACGATAAAGTGGTGACAGAGATACCAGCTAGTGAAGGGGGAACGGTAAAAGAATTACTGGTTCAAGAAAATGAAACCGTTCCCGTAGATGCGCCGATCATGACATTAACGGTCGCTGGCGAAGCAACAGAAGCAGCGGCAAAACCAGCACCGCAGGCTCCAGAAAAGGTAACGGAGGAAACACCAGCAACAGTCACGCAATCAAACGAACCAGAAAAGCCAAAGCCAGAACCAGCAGCTGGTCAGCCGCGCTTTTCACCTGCAGTGTTGAGTTTGGCCCAGGCACACGATATCGATTTAAACCACCTTACAGGGACGGGAAAACACCAGCGGATCACCCGAAAAGATGTGCAACGAGCAATTGAACAAAAAGCAGCGGCGCCGACTACTGAAGCGTCTAAACCTGCCCCTACAAAACCTGCTAAACCTGCAGCACCCAAACCAGCTGCTAAGTCAGCTGACGACAGTCAAGCTGTACCCGCGTCTAACATTCGCAAAACAATTGCGCGTAATATGCTACAAAGTGTCCATGAAATTCCGCAAGCTTGGACCATGATTGAAGTGGATGTGACGAATTTAGCCGCTTTACGTAACCAAAATAAAGCTGCGTTTAAAGCAGATGCTGGCTTTTCATTATCTTATTTCCCATTCTTCGTCAAGGCGGTTGCACAAAGTTTGAAGCGGCATCAACGATTAAATAGTAGCTGGCAGGATAATCAAATTATCCACCATGATGACATTAATTTAGGCATTGCCGTGGCAACGGATGACGCATTATATGTGCCGGTGATTAAACATGCGGATCGCTTGAGCATTGCTGGCATTGCGCATGAAATCAACCGCTTAGCAACTAGTGTTCGTGAAGGCAAACTCACCGCTGCTGATATGTCAGGTGGGACATTTACCGTTAATAATACAGGTTCCTTTGGTTCAGTGGCTTCCATGGGAATTATCAATTATCCGCAAGCCGCAATTTTACAAGTTGAAACCATTCGTCGCGAAGTTGCGGTGACAAAAGATAATCAAATCGGTATTCGGCAAAAAGTAAACCTGTGCTTAACCTTAGATCATAGGTTACTGGATGGCTTAGCTGCAGGTCACTTTTTAAATGACCTGAAACAGATTTTAGAAAATTATCAAGTCGATACCGAGATTTATTAATTTAGGGTCCAAGGTTCCAAATAGGATAAATTTAAGGGAGGGTTCACCATGGAACTATTTAAAGAAATGATTGATAAGGATTATGAACAGGTTGTTTTCGCACATGATGCCACGTCAGGATTAAAAGCAATCATCGCGATTCATGACACCACCTTGGGCCCCGCGTTAGGCGGTTGCCGGATGTGGCCGTATGAATCAGAAGAAGCAGCACTGCGCGACGCATTACGTTTGGCACGTGGGATGACTTATAAGAACGCAGCAGCGGGGTTAAATATCGGCGGCGCTAAAACGGTCGTGATCGGCGATTCAAAAAAGGATAAAAGTGAAGCATTATTCCGTGCGTTAGGCCGTTACGTTGAAAGTTTGAATGGGCGCTACATTATCTCAGAAGACGTTGGTACAACCACAGATGACATGAACCAGATTTATATGGAAACCAATTATGTGACTGGTTCGACAGATGCAGCTAATTCGTCTGGTAATCCAAGTCCAGTAACTGCTCGGGGTGTTTACTATGCAATGAAGCGGACAGCTTTAGAAGCTTTCGGTGATGACAGTTTAGCCGGTAAAACCATCAGTTTGCAAGGTGCTGGGAACGTTGCGACGACCTTGGCAAAATTAGCGCATGAAGAAGGCGCCAAAATTGTTGTTACCGACATTAATCAAGCAGCAGCGCAAAACATTGTGACAACATGCGATGCGAAAATGGTGGGTGTGGACGAAATCTATGATGTGCAGGCAGATATCTTTGCCCCTTGCGCCTTAGGTGCCATTTTAGATGACAACACCATTCCGCGGTTGAAAGTGAAGGCAATCTGCGGTAGTGCGAACAACCAATTATTGGATATTGATAAACATGGCAAAATGGTGGAAGATTACGGAATGGTTTACGCCCCAGATTACATCGCCAATGCTGGCGGTGTGATTAACGTTGCTGATGAATTGAAAGGCTATAATGAAGACCGGGCATTAAAAAGGGTTAAAACCCTCTACCAATTGACCGGCGAAGTCTTTGACATTGCTAAAAAAGAACACATCACCACTGCAAAAGCAGCGGACCGTTTAGCAGAAAAACGGATTGATACTTTCATGCGGACAAGAAGTAATTACTTGACCAAAGAAAAATCAGTTTTGAAGCATTAATTATGGTTTGATGCTACTGCGTAAGGTTAAAACAGCGAGCCATTCACATTGTTGATGGCTCGTTGTTTCTGTTAGCTGTGGATAATTGTCCAATTGCAGCAAGTATTGTTTTCTGCCATAATATGACCAATTAATAAATGATTAAGGAATGAGCGTCATGAGAGAAAACATGCTGTTGGCCATTCAGGAAAAATTAGCCCAGTTTAGTCCAGCTGAACGGCAAGTTGCACAATACGTTTTACAGCATGCGGAACAAGTACTGGCAATGAATGCACAGACTTTAGCAACTAAGGCAGGCGCCAGTCCCGCAACTGTGATTCGTTTTTCCCGGACTATGGGGGCAAAAGGATTTGCCGATTTTAAAATCCGATTGTCTGCACAACAACCTACGGATAAATCATTGCTAACTGAAATTACCCCGACTGAAGACCTAGCAACGGTAAAAGAAAAATTGTCTTTGCGCATTCGGCAAACTTTAGCGGAAACAAACCTGTCTTTACATAATACAACCATCGATAAAACAGTTGCGGTGTTGCAAAAAAGCCGCAGTATCAGCGTGTATGGGGTGGGTGCTTCTTTATTGGCGGCAACAGATTTCGTGCAGAAATTTTCGCGTTTAGGGGTAGCGCCATTTTTAGGCCGTGATGCGGATGAGGTGATGGCTTATAATGCAAATCAGTCACATCCCGGTGTTTTATTGCTAATTTCAAATAGTGGTGAAACACCAGCCGTAATCAAAATTGCCCAAGCTATGCCACCGTCACATACGTTAATTTTGCTGACGCAGGCGCCTAAAAGTACTTTAGGTCAGTTGGCTAATTTAACGTTGATCTATCATCCCACCGCAGCACCTACTAAAATGAGAACAGCTGCGACCACTAGTTTGTTAGCGCAACTATACGTGATTGATTTAGTTTATTACCGGTACTTTCAACTGCATTTTCAACAAAACGCTAAAAAAATCCAGCAATCTTACCAAAATATTCAACGTACTCGGGACCATTAGTACTGAACTTATATGCCAAAATAATTCAAAACAGTGGCTGTGATATTGAAATTTAATTTCACAGCCGTTATAATAATGATGTTAAGTAAGGGCTTACAAATAGGCCGCTTTTAAGGAGGTACAGCATGCTGGGAATTTCAGCTTATTTGAAAGATTTTTCTGCTACATATTTAAAGCAAGCAGCTGATGCAGGAATTCAAGCAGTTTTCACATCGTTACATTTGCCAGAAGAAACACCGCAGGAGTTTACAACTGGTTTAGCGCAATTCCGCCAAAGTGTGCACCGGTATGATTTAGATATCATGGTTGATGTTTCACGCGAAACATTTAAAAAATTAGGCTTAGCACAAGGTGATTTTTCTGAATTGGCCGCGCAAGGCTTTCACACTTTACGATTAGATGCCGGTTTTGATGAGCCACAATTGATTAAGCAATTACAGGCAACATTTAAAGTGGTTTTGAATGCCTCAACAATTGATGAAAATTTTTTGGTACGGCTGCAACGTACAAAAGTAGATTTTTCACAGCTCATTGCGGCGCATAATTTTTACCCTAAGCCAGAGACCGGCTTAACGCCAGCTTATTTTCAAGCTAAAAATCACTTGTTCAAAGCGTGGGGGTTGCAGACCCTAGCTTTTATTCCAGGGGATGGATTAAAACGTTATCCGTTCTATGCGGGTTTACCAACTTTGGAGCTGCAGCGAGGTTGGAATTCTTACACCGCCTATTTAGAAATGACCCAACGCTATGGTGTACAACAAGTTTACATTGGAGACAGCCAGCTTTCACCACAAAGTTTAGCGTGGATCCAGCGGTTTAATCAGGAACATGTGGTCACGTTACCGATAGCGGATGCGGATCTCAGTCAATTACCACAACAGCCACTAGCCATTCGTGCAGAAGAATCACCACAATTGATTCGAGTGCAGACTAAGCGTCAGCCACAAGCGATTAAGCAAACTTTAGCACGACCAAAAGGTACGGTGACTTGCGAAAATAATTTAGCGAAACGCTACGCTGGTGAGGTGGAGATCGCCAAAGCTGACTTGCCTTTTTCTCCAACTAGCAATTATTTAGGGACGATTCCTGCACCATATCAAGCTATTTTGCCGCTTTTAACGGGAAAGCAGCGGGTACAGTTTGTTGCAGTATAACCGAAGGTAGACATTAATTTGATGAAATGAGGCTAAAATTTTGGATTTAAGTCATTTAGTAACGGAACAGCGTAACCAACGCACCATGCATTTAGATCAAATGTCAGTTGAGGCGTTTGCGCAAGCAATGAATGCGGAAGACCAACGTGTTCCCCAGCAGTTACAAACCATCTTACCGCAGATTGCCCAAGCGATTAAGCTGATTACAGCTAGTTTTAAGCAACAGGGCCGGTTATTTTACATTGGTGCGGGAACCAGCGGTCGGTTAGGTGTTTTAGATGCAGCAGAATGTGTGCCAACTTTTGGAACGGATCCTGAAATGGTCCAAGGCTTGATTGCTGGCGGTCAAAAAGCGATGACCATGGCGGTGGAAGGTGCTGAAGATCGGCCAGCTTTAGGGGAAGCTGATTTACGTACGCACCAACTACAAGCACAGGATGCTGTTGTGGGCATTTCGGCCAGCGGGCGCACGCCTTATGTTATTGGCGGTTTAGACTATGCAAAATCAGTTGGTGCTACCACAATTAGTATTGCCTGTACAGATCAGGCCGCCATCAGCGCCCATGCCCAATTGGCATTAGAAGCACCGATGGGCCCTGAAATCTTAACCGGATCAACGCGTTTAAAAGCGGGTACCGCACAAAAATTGATTTTAAATATGCTTTCAACTGGTGCCATGGTGGGTTTAGGTAAGGTTTATAAAAATTTGATGGTGGACGTAAAGCCGACAAATGCGAAATTGGTTGCACGAAGTAAACGGATCATCCAACAAGCAACAGGTTGTTCAGCTGAAGCAGCAGCTAAGGCCTTTGCGGCAGCAGATCAAAACGTTAAATTGGCAATTGTCATGTTGTTAACGGATTTACCACAAGCAGAGGCTAATCAACGGTTGCAACAAGCCGATGGGTTTATTGGCCAAGCGATAAAGGAGGAGTAATTGGGATGGCAAAGGATAAGTATACGATTTTAGGCGACAAAATTTTTGCCGCAATTGGCGGACCAGAAAACGTTGCGTCGTTGAATCACTGCATGACGCGGGTTCGCATTTCAATCATCGACGATCAAAAAGTTGATGTGGCGGCGTTAAAGCAAATTTCAGGCGTCTTAGGTGTCGTTAATGAAGAGACTCTTCAGGTTGTTTTGGGACCGGGTGTGGTGAACAAAGTTGCGCAGGCCATGGTGGCAAGTGTGGGGGTTGGTTTAGGGGATCCGTTTCCGGGCACCACACAAACTAACCAACACGCGGCAAATAAAGAAGCGGTGTCCGCAGTAGCGGCGCAAACCCATGCGGCCCAAAAAGCCAAATTGAAACAAACTTGGTGGCGGGCAGCTTTAAAGCATATTTCTGCGATTTTTATTCCGTTGATTCCAGCCTTTGTGGGTGCCGGTTTAATTTCTGGCATTGCCGGGATTATGGGCAATATGCAGACAGCCGGGATGCTAGGCGATAACTTCACCGAATTTATTACCGTTTTAAAAGTGATCAACTCCGGTTTATTTACTTACCTTAACATTTACGTGGGAATTAATACTGCTCGCGAGTTTGGTGGGACGCCCGGATTAGGCGGGATTATCGGCGGTTTAATCTATTTACCCGGTGTGGTCGCACCTTTAGCGATCAATAACGTTTTTACAGGGCAACCTTTAGTGGCTGGTCAAGGTGGGATCATCGGGGTCATTTTTTCCGTTTGGCTCATGGCATTGGTGGAAAAAAAGCTACACCAATGGATACCTGACGCCATTGACATCATTGTGGTGCCCTTTGTCACACTGCTAATTATGGGTGTGTTCACTATTTTCCTAGTCATGCCATTTGCTGGCTGGATTTCAAGTTCCCTAGTCGGCGGCATCAACTGGGTACTTAACGTTGGTGGTGCCTTTGCCGGATTTGTTTTAGGTTTGACCTTCTTACCTATGGTAATGTTTGGTCTACACCAAATTTTGACGCCGATTCATTTGGAAATGATCAAAGAATTAGGCAGCACACCACTGTTACCCATTTTAGCCATGGCAGGTGGTGGCCAAGTCGGTGCCGCAATTGCATTGTGGCTGCGAGCTAAGAAAAATAAACAGTTGACCCGGATGATTAAAGGGGCATTGCCAGTGGGGATTTTAGGTGTTGGCGAACCTTTAATTTACGGTGTCACGTTACCATTAGGACGACCATTCATCACTGCTTGTATTGGTGGTGGGATCGGCGGTGCCGTTGTCGGCTTAATCGGCAACGTTGGTGCCATTACCATTGGCCCCTCTGGTCTGGCCTTGATTCCTTTAATCGCCAATAATCGCTGGTTTGGTTACGTTCTCGGATTACTGGCTGCTTATATCGGCGGCTTCATTGTGACTTACTTCTTTGGTGTTCCTAAAACTGCCATGCAAGCTAAAAATGAGGATGGTAGTTTAGTTGTCCCTGAACCTGTGCCAGCTGGAACTGAAATTGTGTACGAACCGAATACACCAGTAAAACTAGTCAGTGGGACAGAACAATTTGTTGCCCCGGCAACTGGTGACCTTGAACCATTAACGCAGGTTAAAGATGATGTGTTCGCCAAGAAAATCATGGGCGATGGCTATGCAGTTGAGCCACAAGCCAAGAAAATTGTGGCACCAGTCAGCGGGACTATCATGAGCGTCACCGCCACCAAGCATGCCTGGACCATGATTAGCGATCACGGTTTAGAAATTATTGTCCATTTAGGGTTGGATACTGTTGAGCTTGCTGGCAAGCCATTTGATTTAATGATTAAAGCCGGCGACAAAGTTAAGGCTGGCCAAGTTTGTGGCGAGATGGATTTAGGCGCCATCGAAGCCGCTGGCAAAGCTACTACCATCGCCACTGTCATCACCAATATGGCTGCGGTGGCGAAAATGACAGCACCAAAAGAAAAACGTGTTGCCGCAAATGATCCTGCCATTGAGGTTGATGTGCGGGGATAGATGATTAATTTTCATAAAAAAGTGTGAGCAAATAACCGGAAGACCGTTAAGTGGTCTTCCGGTTATTTTTGTTATTAATGTAAGTTAGCTAATTACGACGCATTAAAGTTGTTTTATAGAGGAGCCATTTGCTATCATCAAAAAAATTAATCATCGTGATAAATTTTAATAAGCGACTAACTTTTGCTAGACAAGAGCTAGTCGCTTTTTTAGCAACACTTACAAAACGGTGTAGGTGTTCAGTGATTTAAGCTAAGAAAGCGCATTTTTTTGGTCTTCTTACCTACGTTGCGCTTCGCTAAGATAAGGATCGAAGGGGATGATAGTTTGAATGTACCTGTCCTGCCAGATAGTAAAAAACGTAAATACTATATTTTAGTACGTTTATTGAACGGCGAACATTTAAGCTATCAGCATTTAGCAGATAATTACTTTGTTTCCAGAAGTAGTATTGCTAATGACATTGTTTTTATTAAACAGTTACTGGCTAAAGATAACGTGGCTTTAGTCTTTGATAATTCAGGAACTTATATTGGCGGAGGTGAGATTGATAAACAAAAAGTTCTGAAGCGTTTAGTAATGGGATTGGTGCGCCAGGATAAAACAAATCCAGAATTATTACAATTATTCATTTCACAAACTTTACTCAGTACTGTTAAAGAAACATTTGACCAAAAAATTCAAGCTTGGTCATTAGAAATACCCGAAAATTATTTATGGGACATTATTGTCTCTGCTTCAATCGTTATTTATCGTGGCAGGCAAGGTTATTTCATTCAGCAAGCAGCAAATAACCAATTAGGAAAATTGTTATTTCAACTTGAAAAATATCCCCTAGTTTATGAGTTGTTGGAATCATTGGAAAAGAAAAAAGTGTACCATTTTTCACAAGATGAACTACGTTACCTTTCTTACATCATTTTAGGAAATGGTTTCAAATTTTTCATGAAAGACGCGACGATTCCAATTATTTTTAAAAGAAAAGTCAAGCTGTTGATTCGTAATATTAGTGACAGTCTTAATTTAGATTTAACACAAGATTCTCGTTTAGAAACGGACTTATTAGTCCATCTTTACCAAATGGTATTGCGCTTACGGTCTGGGACAACGGTGATTAATCCGTTATTAGATGAAATTAAAGCGAACTATTTAGAATTATTTGGTGTGATTTGGTATGCGTTAAGTGAATTTGGTAGTGAAAATCAATTAGTCATTTCAGATGATGAAGTTGCGTTTGTCACTTTACATTTCCAAGCTGCAATTGAGCGACTGAAAAATGTTAAGCGCATTCTATTTGTTTGTCCTAACGGTATTGGAACAAGTTCCTTAATTGCAGCTAAAATGCGGCAAATATTACCAGAGGTATCCATTATTGAAATTGTTGCGCGTACTGATCTGGCTAAGAAAAATTTGCGTAATATTGATTTAATTATTTCAACAACCCCGCTAACAGGGATGCCAGTTCCAGTGACCAATATTTCCCCAATGTTAACACCGACCGATATGAAAAAAATTATGAACCAATATATCGATTTAACGATGAGTCATGTTAAAACACCGATTATAACAGATGATAATCGGGAACAAACATTGGTGCTGTTAAAGCATCATATCTATTTCGACAACGTCAAAGACTTTAACCAAGCGCTCGATTTACTAATAAGGGCTAATACTTGGGCAACTGATTCAGCAATGCAAAAGTACCGGCATAGTATCGAACAACGTGAAAAACTACAGTCGACCTATTTAGGGAATGGTTTTGCAATTCCGCATGGTGATCCACATTTGGTTGATCATAGCTGCATTGCAGTTTTAATTCTTGATAAGCCAATTAAATGGGGAAATAACAAGGTGGATGTTGTTTCATTATTAATGGTTCGTGAGGAAGATAAAAAAATTGTTGAATCTTTTATGAATTTAATCATGCATGGCATTAACAATAAAGATTGGTTTATTTCAAAAATGATGGAGGTTAAGTAAGTTGTGGCAAATACAATGTTTTCAGAAAATAATATTCAAGTGATTGAACAGGCACCAAACTGGCCAGCGGCTGTCAAACAAGCGAGTCAACCGCTAATAGCATCTGGGGCGATAACAACGCAATACATTGACAACATGATTGCCAGTGTTAAGCAAAATGGCCCGTACATGGTGTTAGCAGATTATTTTGCGTTAATGCACGCGCGGCCAGGCATAGGTGTGAATCAAATGGGGATGAGTTTGTTAGTTTCAAGAAAACCAGTTGACCTTGCTGGAAAACCAGTGAAAATTTTTTTGATTATGGCAGCGATGGATAATACCAGCCATTTAAAAAGTTTGCAGAAAATTATGTCAGTTTTTATGGATGAAAAGGCTTATCAAACGGTTCTAGCAGGACATAAGCAAGAAATCATCACATTATTTAAATCAATGGGGGTAACACAATGAAAATTTTAGCAGTTTGTGGCTTTGGCGTTGGTAGTTCAATGGTCCTTAAAATGACCTTAGATAAAGTCGTTAAAGAATTAGGTATTGAGGCGACTGTTGAGAATACAGATATCGCAACAGCAAAGGCAACCGATGCGGACGTTTACTTTACCAGTGCTGAATTAGAGTCGGATTTAGAAGCGTCAACGGATAAACCAGTTTATGCTGTCAAACGTTATATGGATAAAAATGAAGTTGGGGCGCGACTGAAAGAATATTTAGCAACAAGGGAGGAGAAATAAGCGATGACAGTGTTGGTCAATATATTAGACTTTATTTCCAATAACGTTTTGCAAGATCCACCGGTACTACTCGGACTTATTGCGATGATCGGTCTAATTGTGCAAAAGAAACCAGTAGCTGAAATCGTCAAAGGCAGTATGTCTGCAGCTTTTGGCATGGTTATTTTAACCGCCGGTGTCAACATGTTAACCGGCGTTGTTTCAGCCATTAATACCGCAGTTCAGACTAAAATGGGCGTCAGTGTTGCAAAGGGCCTATCTGATGCCACTTTTACTGCTGATTATGGCGGTGCTGTTGGGATGGCAATGTTTTTAGCTTTAATCATTCATTTATTGATTGCCCGGTTTACACCAATTAAATCAATCTTCTTAACAGGCCATATGCTTTGGTGGGTCCCATTTGTAATTGTCGCAGGTGGTGTTGAAGGCGGTCTCCGCGGCCCAGTATTGATCGTCATCAGTGCAATTTTAGCTGCACTATACTTTTCGATTGCACCTTGGATTATGCGTAAATATGTTTGGGCTGCAACTGGCGACGATTCATTCTTGATTGGACATCCAACTACCATTTTGTCATTGGTTTCAGGATTTGTGGCCAAACATTTTGGCAATAAGAAAAATTCCACTGAAGATTTAAACGTTCCAAAAAGTTTATCTTTTTTCCGTGAAATTTCAATTAGCGGTGGTTTAGTCATGTTTTTAGTCGATATTGTCGTCGGCCTAATTGCACCAGCGCTAGTACCTAAAGGTGGCAATTTGTTTATGGTTGCGCTTAATGCTGGTTTAAGTTTTGGTGGGGGCTTACTGATCCTGTTATATGGTGTTCGGCTATTAGTTAACCAAATTATTCCGGCTTTCCAAGGAATTTCAGAAAAATTAGTGCCAGGTGCTAAGCCAGCATTTGATATTCCAATTTTGTTTAACTATAAACCAAACGCAGTCATTATCGGTTTCATTTCGGCATTTATCACCTCAACGATCTTAGTATTGATTGCCAATACCACTAATGTTTTTGGTGTGTTGATTGTCCCAATGGTCATCACTAGTTTCTTTGAAATGGGTGGTGCTGCCATCATTGGTGAAGGTCAAGGTGGCGTTCGCGGTGCAGTTATCGGTACTGCAGTTGCTTCGTTTATCATGATTGCATTGGTCGGGCTATCTGCTGCGATGATGGGTGACACTATCAGAAATTGGATTCTTATTTTTGGTGGTAATGACCTGTCATTATGGGCAATGATTAGTAAATTATTGAGTACGTTGCTTGGAGGCTTTTAAATGTATGTTTATCTCAATAAAGTACAGCATTTATTAAATGTTGTGCAGGAAAAAGAACAATCTAATATAGCCGCTGCCGTTAAATTACTTGTTGCGGCTAATCAGAAAAAACAATCAATTTATATCTTTGGTGCGAGTCATGCGGGGATATTGGCTGAGGAAATGTATTATCGTGCAGGCGGTATGATGACCATTAATGCTATTTTTGGTCGCGAAGTGATGTTAGATCGGAAACCAATCACGTTTACTAGCCAAATGGAACGTTTGGAAGGCTATGGTACAGCCCTAGCCAGCACTGTCGCGTTTAAGCCCGGAGATGTGTTGATCTTACATTCAGTCTCAGGCCGTAATCCTGTGATTATTGATTTAGCATTAGCAGCAAAGAAAAAAGGCGTTAAAATTATTGGTTTAACTAATATAACCTATTCTCGCTCTGTCACTAGCCGCCATTCTTCAGGAAAACATTTATTTGAAGTTGCGGATATTGTGATTGATAATCATGGCGACATTGGGGATGCAGCGTGTCAATTAAAAGGAACGCCACAAAAAGTAGGGCCAACATCGACAGTGATTGGTGCGGCTATTTTAAACACAATTATTGTGGAAGCTAGCCAGCAATTAGTTGAAGCTGGCGCTGAAGATGCCCCAGTCTTTTACTCTGCTAATTTAGACGGTGGTGATGAGAAAAATAAACAACTAGTTAACGAATATCGTTCAATGATTCATTATGATTTTTAAAGAATAGCATTATTGCTAGTAAATTTTAGCATAAGTTACTTAGAAGATAAGCATTAGTATAAAGGGACCACACCACCATTTATTGATGGTGGTGTGGTCCCTTTAAATGTGTCTAAAAACAACAGATATTGTAGGGTCAGATTTCAGCATAAACACTGAAATCTGATGCTTTTTTATTTTACAGTGATTGCTGTTTTTATGTTTTAATACTTTGTCTTGTTGCCAGAAGTCTTTATTTTATCTGGTTGACATCTAACAAGACAGTACTGTGTTTCTAGTTAATTGAAGCTGTTGCTACGTTTTAAATTTGAGCTAATTGAATCGATTTGCTAATATCACTAAACAAAATCTAATTGTTTAGATAAGTAAATGGGTAGATATTTAGTAGTAAAAGTAATTCGGTTAGCGAAAATGTAAGTGCTTTAAATTATGCACAATGCTGTGTGCAAGTTTTGGTCTGCCGTTTCTGCCTTTGCTTTGTGATAATAAACGTGTAGGAGGAAACCAGATGGTTAGTAAATTAACTAGTAGCGAAAAAGCACTTCTACAGCTTCTTTTAGCAAGTACAACTTATCGGCCGATGACAGTCCTTGCAAAGCAAATTGGTTATTCAAAACGTTCAGCTTATTATTTTATGAATAGTCTGTCAAAGAAATTATTAAAACTGCACATCACGCCACCACGCAATGTCCGTGGCCAAGGATACTATTTAACATCTAAAAGTAAAATTGCTGTCCGTAAATTGTTGCAACAAGATCAAGCTAAATTTATTTATCATCAGAAGTTACCAGCTAACAGACGACTTAATTTAATTTTATTGGCATTATTTGCCAATTCACCGCACGTGACCATAAAAAATTTAACGAAAATAGCGCATGTAACCCGCAATTCAACGGTAAATGATCTAAATAAATTAAAAACCATTTTAGCACGTAAGCATATTTTATTACGAGCAGATCATAACGGCCACCGATTGGAAGGTGATGAATTAACTA
Source organism: Loigolactobacillus rennini DSM 20253 (assembly GCF_001436505.1). Taxonomy (GTDB): domain Bacteria; phylum Bacillota; class Bacilli; order Lactobacillales; family Lactobacillaceae; genus Loigolactobacillus; species Loigolactobacillus rennini. The sequence goes on from NZ_AYYI01000005.1 coordinate 37,563, forward strand.
TCCGTAATTATATCCAAGATCGGTTTGCGGAGATGGCAAAAGAATTCGATTGGTTAGCAGCACAAGCTAACCCGATAGCTTTGATTGATGTTAAGGAAATTCAAAGTATTAATTTAGTTGTGAATGATTGGTTACATTTTGTGGAAAGAAAACAATCACGGTCGTTTACCGACGATGCAATTAGAAAGTTGGAATTGTTTTATGCGTTTATTTTACGCAGGATTTTAGCTGATCATGTTTTACACGTTAATTCTTTTCCACAGCCGCTTAGTAATCGGCATGAATTATTAAACCAGCCTGAATTTTCACTTGCGAGTAATTTTTTAGTTCAATTTGGCATTGCTGTTGCCGATTCAGAAGTAGAAATTTTCTACTTGGAAAGTTTATTGTTAAGCGGCCAATTAAATGCTGTTGATACAAAAAATCAAACTACGATAAAAGAAAATGTAATGGCAGCGACTAAACAAGTGATTACTAATTTTAAAAAATTGGCTGGGATTCATTTTCACAATGAAGATCAGTTAGCCGATGAGTTATATGTACATCTAATTTCGACGTATTACCGAGTGAAATATAACCGTCAGTACCATGAAGGTATGGCAGATAGTATTAAAGCTAATTATTTTAACATTTATATTTATACCAAAATGGCTATTCGTCCTTTTGTTCAGTTAAACCAGCAGCCGTTAAATGAGAGTGAAATTTCTTTAATTGCCATTTATTTTGGTTCCCAAATTTATTATGAAAACACACAAACACCACGTGCATTATTAGTTTGTTCAACTGGAATTGGAACATCACGGCTATTAAAAAGTCAACTTGAAGCTAATTTTCCAGATTTACAACTAATTGGACCGATCACAAAACGTGATTACAATTTACAAACCAAGGTTAATGCGGATGTTGTTTTATCTACAATTCCATTGAAACGCCATAATCAGGATGTGATTGTGGTGCATCCCATATTAAACCACCAAGAATTAGATGCGTTACGCAAACGTTTAGTGGTACAAGGTGTGATCCGTTCGCACGTTTCAACTGATCGTTTGTCGGCGTTATTAGATGTTATTTCTGATAATACTAAAATTATTAATCAATCTGCTTTAATTAATGGCATTAAAGAAGTGCTCACTTTTTCTGCCAAATCATCTGTAAATCATAAAAAGAGGTATCAACCGTTGCTTAGTGAATTAATCAATAAAAAAACTATTCAATTTGCTTCTGCTAATGCAGTGGATTGGCAGCATGCCATAGCGTTAGCAGCTAAACCACTACAGGAAGAAGGAAAAATTAATCAAAATTATATCGATGCCATGATCACAAATGTGAAGCAAAATGGGCCATACATTAATATTGGCGATAAAGTTGCTTTCGCACATGCACGGCCAGAAAAAGGGGTTAAACAGCTAGGGATGTCTTTTCTAAGATTAGATCAAGCAATTGATCTGATTAATCCTCAGCATCCAATTCAACTAATTTTTGTTCTAGCTGCAGTGGACGATCATTCCCATCTTAGAGCGCTATCAGAATTAGCCACAATGCTAGGTGATCAGCAAAGGTTAAATGCATTGCTGGCTGCAACAACCGCCCAACAAGTTGAAGCTATTATTTTGGAAGGAGAGAAATAATATGAAATTAGCAGCTGTATGTAGTACTGGATTAGGTTCCAGTTTCATGGTTGATATGAATATTCAAGAAATTTTAAAAGATTTAGGCGTTGATGATCAAGTTGAATCTACCCATATGGATATGGGGAGTGCTAATCAGCAATCCGCTGATCAATTCTTCGTGGGTAAAGATTTAGCGGATGCTGCTAAAGATCGTTTCGGGAATCATGTCACTGTGTTAGACAGTATCATTGATAAAAATGAATTAAAAACAAAAGTGACTCAATACCTTAAATCACAACAGATTATTTAAACTTTAGGAGTGAAAAGTAATGCAAAGTACACTTAACGTTATTATAAGTATTGTCCGGACACCTGCTATTTTAGTCGGACTCATTGCGGTTTTGGGTTTAGCGTTGCAGAAAAAATCTGGTCCGGACATCATTAGTGGCGGAATTAAAACGTTCATTGGCTTTTTAGTACTCACTGGTGGCGCAGGCATTGTGACCAATGCGTTAACACCGATGGGGAAAATGTTCATTCATGCTTTTAATGTCCAGGGGGTAATCCCAAATAATGAAGCTGTTGTGGCAACGGTTTTGGTTAAATTTGGGACTGCGACTGCCTTAATTATGTTAGTTAGTATGATTATTAATGTTTTATTAGCACGTTTTTCGCATTTTAAATACATTTATTTATCCGGACACGTCATGTTATATATGGCTGCAATGATTGCGGTTTTAATGGAAGTCGCTGGATTTGAACTTATTCCAGAAGTCCTACTTGGCGGCTTAATGCTTGGAATAGCCAATACGGCAATGCCTGCTTTGTTACAACCTTTTATGCGCCAAGTCACTAAAAGTAATACGGTGGCGCTAGCACATACAGGGGATTTTGGTTATTGGTTAGCTGGTGTGATGGCAAAATTAACCGGGAATAAAAATAAATCAACTGAAGATTTAAAAATTCCTAAAAGCGTTTCCTTTTTAAGAGATTCAACAGTTGCGATTACCATTACAATGGCAGTTATTTATGTGATTTTAGCAATTTTCGCGGGCTCTGATTTCGTTGGTAAAATGAGTGGCGATGTGAACTACATTGTTTACGCACTCATTCAAGCTGGGACTTTCGCTGCTGGTGTTTATGTCATTTTGACAGGCGTTCGTTTAATTTTGAACGAAATTATTCCAGCATTTAAAGGAATTTCACAACGGCTAGTACCTAATGCGGTGCCTGCTTTAGATTGCCCTATTATTTTCCCCTATGCGCCTAATGCTACGATTGTGGGCTTTTTCTCCAGTTTTGTTGGCGGAATTGTCAGCATGTTCATTATGATTGCTTTACACACCGTTATTGTTATTCCGGGTGTTGTTGCGCACTTTATGTGTGGGGCTACTTCTGGTGTGATCGGTAATGCGGTTGGTGGACGCCGCGGTGCGATTATCGGTTCTTTTGTTCAAGGCATTTTTATTAGTTTTCTACCGCTAGCTTTAATTCCTGTGCTTGGACAAATTGGATTAGGCAACGCAATGTTTTCAGATTCTGATTTTGGGATTGTCGGTTCAATTGTTGGTTGGTCTGGACATGCAGGTGGTGTAATGGCGATTACCGCTGCAATTTTAATTTCATTTGTTGTCTTCATTGTTGCTTCAATTATTGCTAGCAAGCGGGCAGCAGTAAAAAAAGCAGCTAAATAAAAAGAAAGGTGAATGTAAATGAAATTTGATCAAATAGACCGAGATGCTGTTAATGCCATTCGTGCCTTAAGTATTGATATGATTCAGCATGCACATTCAGGACATCCAGGAATGCCATTAGACGCTGCACCGATGTTATATGTTGCTTACAAACATCATTTAAAGGTCGACCCTAAATATCCTAAGTGGTTTAACCGTGATCGTTTTGTTCTCTCAGCTGGTCATGGGTCTTCAATGTTATATGCATTGCTTCATCTTGCAGGCTATCCATTAACAATGTCTGATTTGAAAGCATTTCGTACGCTAGGCAGCAAGACACCAGGGCACCCTGAATTAAAAACACCGGGCGTAGACGCTGCTACTGGGCCTTTAGGACAAGGCTTGGGGATGGCTGTTGGTATGGCGATGGCTGAAAAACATTTAGCTGCTAAATATAATCAAGCAGATTTTCCAATTGTTGATAATAAAGTTTATGTGATTGTCAGTGATGGTGACCTTATGGAGGGAATCAGCCATGAAGCAGCCAGTCTTGCGGGACATTTAAAGTTAGCTAATTTAGTTGTTTTGTATGATTCCAACGGTGTTACTTTGGATTCTTCTGCCAAAATGGCATTAGGTGATGATGTAGGGGGAAGGTTCAAAGCTTATGGCTGGCATTATTCCCGTGTTGCAGACGGTAATAATTTAGTTGCATTAGATCAAGCAATGACGGATGCTGACAATGAAAGTGAACGGCCTACCTTAATTGAAGTTAAAACGACTTTGGGCTATGGTTCACCATATGCAGGGCAGCACAGTGTTCATGGGAACCCACTAACCGCAACTGAATGCCGTGAAACGATGCATAAATTAGGCTGGGAGCATGCTCCCTTTATAATTCCAGATGAAATTTACCAACGGTTTGCGGAAATTAGTGTTGATGGTGAGCAACAATATAAAAAATGGCGGCAGCAATTTACTGCTTATCAAGCGCGATATCCAGAACTAGCGAAAAGCTTCAGTTTAAATAAACGTAGTGATGCCAAAGTACCTACATTTGTGGCAAATTATCAAGCCGGAGATATGGAAGCAACTCGGACAACTGTTCATCAATTGATTCAAAAATCTGCAGACACTGAATTAAACTTTTGGGGTGGCTCGGCAGATTTATCCAGTAGTAATAAAACTTATTTTGAACAGGATACCGGCTTTGAACCGACTGACTATAGCCAGAAAAACATTTTCTTTGGTGTGCGTGAATTTGCACAGGCTGCAGCAGTAAACGGGATTATGTTGTATGGAGGGAGCCAAGCTTTTGGTAGTACATTCTTCGTGTTTGCTGATTACATGAAAAATGCGCTGCGGATGGCAGCGTTAATGAACATTCCATCTTTGTTTATTTTCAGTCATGATTCAATTGCGCTGGGACAGGATGGCCCAACGCACCAACCGATTGAACAACTTGATAACTTCCGCGCAGTTCCTGGATTAACTGTATTTAGACCAGCAGATGCAGTCGAAACAACACAAATCTGGCAATATGTGTTAAACGAAAAACATGGACCAATTATGTTAGCATTATCACGCCAAAAATTACCAGTTTTAGCAGGTTCACTTGCATATGGTAAAGCTGGCACGTTGAAAGGGGCTTACGTGATTTCACCTAGTATTGGTGCGCAACCAAGTGGCATTCTTTTAGCAACTGGTTCCGAAGTTTCCTTAGCAATTGAAGTTAAAAAATTATTGCACGAGCATGGCCAAGATGTTCAAGTTGTTTCAGTTCCTAGCATGGAATTGTTTGAACAACAACCGCAAAGTTATCGTGATCAAGTGTTGCCACCAACTGTACGTCAGCGGGTGTCCATTGAATTAGGATCCACGCTATCATGGGGGAAATATACTGGTATTGATGGCCTGCGAATTGGCTTAGACGAATTTGGCGCCAGTGGTGACGCTGATGACATCATGCAAACGAATGGTTTTACAGCAAATCAAATCGCTCAACGTTATTTACAGCATTTTAAAAGATAATTGATAATTTCGGTCCGTTAAATGGTTATCACAAAAAGGCTAACTAGGTTTAAAAATTCTAGTTAGTTTTTTTATATCGGCTCAAATTTAGCTTTACTTGACCGAATAATAAATTATAGATAATATTTATAATAGATAGATCGCGAATTCAGCCAGCAGACTAGGAGCGACATTTTTTATGGATGGAATTTAGAAGATTTTCAAAGTCGTGATAAACAAACATTCAATGAAACTGTACAAGATTTTTTAGCAGATCAGCAATTTCATGAAGTTAGTAATTTAACCCAATTATTTGGTAAGACAGGGTTATATGTATTAGTGCTAGATCAGTACCGGGCACTTTATTTAGGCGCAACGGCGGTTTCGTTTAAAAATAAGATTTGTCAGCATTGGCGGACACAACCATCGGTTAAGCAAATAACAGCAGGTCCAGTGATGCCAATCGAAGCGTTTGGTGCCAAAGATACCAGTCGTATTTTTATTCGTGAAATTTCTGGTAGAGACCAAATTATTGCAGAAAAGCTTAAGCTAACTAGTCAGTTACCAAAAAAATATAATTTAAACCGAGTTGCTGGTGTGGATAACGCAGATGGTATTGGCATTCCCGAGCACGAAAAAGATTATGGAAAACGGATTTGGCAAACTCAGCAGACCTTACAGTTTATCCCTAGCCGTTATGCAGCTATGTTTAAGTCACAATCGCAATTTAGCCAGCAAGATTTACAGCAATACCGACAATTAGTGGCTGATAAAGATCAAAATAATCAAGCTTATTTGAAGTACTTAATTTTCATGCTTAATCATGCTGAGAAATTTAAAGTCACCACACATGATGGGTTAAAGTTTTGCTACCAGCTGAGAACAATAGTACCTGATATGATTAATTGGGGACTTTATTTGCTTTTAAAAAAGCACTTTATTTATTTGATGAGCAGTATCATGAAGTTCAAGCGATGAATAAAAATATGTACCGTTATGATGCAAAGCGCCAAGTAGTCATTTATAAAGGTGACCAAGTCATCCCAGACATTACTTCTGAAAAATTGCATAAACTGCGTGTTAGTAATTTTTTTGCACGAAAGGGCTTAGAATATCAAACGGCCAGTGAATATGCAATCCAACTGGATAAGCTAACGGCAATTAAACAAGAACGATTAAAGATTGAAAAAAAGCTTGCGCCATTTACGGTAACCGTTTCGTTGGTGACAAAAGCGGTTGATGCAGCAGAAAAATATTTAGCACGAGTTGGTTATGATCATGAGCGTGCTAAACAACTGTGCTTTGCAATTGCTTACGAGTTAGATGCTGCAGCCAGTGTTAATTATCAAAAAAAGTTAGACGATTTGATTATAAAACAACCTGAAATCATTGATGATCGGAATGAATTCCCTGAAGAGTTGAAATATACATTGGAGCGAAAAGCTTTAAAGACCTATGAAGCAACCGTTACTGACGTTAATTTTAAAATTGGCAAAAAACAGGAAGTAAGTTTTACTTCAAATGATGAGTTGGTGCAATCAAATCAAGGCAAGGGGGCAACACAAACACAAAAACAAATCATAGTTCCCCGAGCTTTTGCCCAAACACCGCATTATACTGTGAAGAGCAGCAACGTCAATTCAGGTGCAGTCAGACGAAAATTTTATGTTAAACCACAACCAAAAGAAAAGCAGATTAAAATGCCGTCAGAGTATCGAGTTAAGGCATTTAAATTAAAAATAACAGCTGTGATAACTATTGTTTTACTACTTATGACTGTTATAGGGTTACACTGGGCAAAAGAATCAGGTGATTCTGCATCTTTTTTATGGTTCACTGGCTTCTTGCCTTTTTTAATCCCATTTCCGCCAATGATATTATTTACCAATCAGAAGGATGAAATAGGAGAGCAAACACCTAGCGAATCAACCTCATTTATGATTGCTCATTACTTACACAAGCGTGATGTTAAAAAAGCAAAGATTCACCAGGTTTTTCAAAAAGAGAGAACGCTAAAAATCAAACGTAAAGATTTACCACAACAGAAGCAGGCAGTTAAGGATGAAGACTGGACTGATTTCTAGAAGAATAGAGCATATAAAAAACCTACAGTTAACGATTTATTTGAGCGCTAATTGCAGGCTTCTTTTATCATTGGATATTTTGAAATTTAATTCATTGAATTGATACTCTTCTAAAACGACATCGTCTAACATGTTGGGATTGTCGTAGTTGATAAACTCATTGAATTGATACTCTTCTAAAACTGTGCTGGGCCCAATTTGTATAATTAGACGGTTGATAAACTCATTGAATTGATACTCTTCTAAAACCGAGTAACCTGTTTAGTTTTAGTGTCTCCCGTTGATAAACTCATTGATTTGATACTCTTCTAAAACACTCTGGTAATCCGACCCTTGTTTACGGCAGTTGATAAACTCATTGATTTAATACTCTTCTAAAACCGGTTAAAGCGGGAGCAGTTTGTACAATTTGTTGATAAACTCATTGATTTGATACTCTTCTAAAACTTACGGACAGCAATTTTCTTAGTGTTTTTTGTTGATAAACTCATTGATTTGATACTCTTCTAAAACAAAAAGCCCGGGTCAGGTTGCGGAATGCCGGTTGATAAACTCATTGATTTGATACTCTTCTAAAACAACAAATATTTAGCTCGGTTAAAGCCCATTGTTGATAAACTCATTGATTTGATACTCTTCTAAAACTTAATGGGTCAATCTTTTCTCGATTCTTTTGTTGATAAACTCATTGATTTGATACTCTTCTAAAACTCAGACGTTGACTTTGCTGTCACATCAAATGTTGATAAACTCATTGATTTGATACTCTTCTAAAACACTAAATCAGCTTTTCGTATTTCTGATAATGTTGATAAACTCATTGATTTGATACTCTTCTAAAACTTTTTTTACCATTTCCTTTCATTTTTAAGTGTTGATAAACTCATTGATTTGATACTCTTCTAAAACCGCCAAATTCTCAGTTATTTTTCATTTAATCATAACGCCATTCAACGTAGTCACGATCAATGTGATAATACCGGCAATCTTGATACTTCTGTGGAATTGCCTTTTCTAAGAATTCGATGATAAAGAGTTTCACATCTAATGACGCAATTAATCTTACTAATTCATTGAACTGGCTGATACTAAGATAATGCGAAACGTTCATCAAAATAATTATTTTATTATTATTGAGTTCTAAAACAGTCTTTACTATATTCTCTATTATACCATAGGGATCAGCTTGGATGCTATTGAAAAATTTCACGCTAATGTATTTCAGCAATTTACTGATGTTCCATTCTTGTCCGACGGTAAGCGATAAATCGTACATTAAAATGGTATCTGAAATTGCGGTACGGATCTGATTATCCAACTGAACCAGTGTTTGTCTTTGGGTATCGTTTAAATCATTTGAAATTTTCTTAAGTAATTGTTTTTGAAATAGTTGGTTTAGATCTGCTGTTGCTAAGTCGCCAATCCAAAGAATACTTTTATTAAAGTCCACCAATTGGTAATCTTCGTTACTTATTTTAAGCGCTTCCTGCTCTGTTTTTAGGCCAGTGATCAGTTTAGTGTAAACCGAAACGGCATTGGTACTAAAAACAGTAATTTTATTTGGTGTAATGGTAAAAGGTTGGAATGGGTAGAGGGTTATGTTCATAAAATCAGTGTCCTTTCTGATGAATTACGGACATCAGTTTTTGGCTTGCCAATTAAGAAATGCATTTTATTGTATTGTTGTTCTGTCACCATTAAGCTTTGAATTAATCCTTTATCAGGTAGGAAATTAGTTATTCTTCTTTCGATAAATTTTGCGGATTGACGGCTAACACAAACGCGGACGTAAACGGAATATTGCAGCATCATAAAGCCTTCATTTAATAATGCTTTTCTAAAGTGGCGATAAGCTTTACGGTCTGCGCTAGTTTCGGTTGGAAGATCAAACATTACTAATAAGCGCATGATGCGGTACCTCATGAATTAATGCCACCTTTACCGTTAGTTTTTCTTGGGGATGGGTTGTGTAGTTGAGACAATTTTGGACGTGTTTAGTTAGTGCGTTACGCAACAAGGTATTTTTACCATTGTATTTAATTTCCAAATTTAATAACTCAATTAAGCCAAATTTAACGTCCGGTGTTAATTCATTGAATTTTTGGCTGGCAACCCAGTAGTCGATGATCGGCCGAAAAGGTTCCATTAAATCTGAGCCAAGGTTGAAATCACTCATGGCATTGTGATGGTGTACGCCAAGTTGGGTTAGAAACCCATTACCAACAATTTCACGGTTAACTGCTGCTAATAAAATACTGTAGCCATAATTTAATGCGGCGTTAATTGGGCTGCAGTCTGTACGAATGAAATCCTTTCCGAAAATAAGCTGAAAATATTTGCGTGCAATCACTGCTTCCTTATTGGTCTTATCTGCAAACTGCATTTGTGTGGCTTCTTTTTTTAATGCTATAATCTTATGGCCTAGCAAAGCTGCACTTTGTAACTGCATGTCAATTTTAGCTTGAACAATTGCATCCCAAAGTGTTTCCTTTAATTCTCGTGGCCACTGAGCTTGATTTTGAATTGAAATTGAATTCCGGTTGCCTGGATAAAGTTCAGTTACTTCGCAAGTTGGATTACTGTCTCTTCCGGTAAAAATAATTTTTGCGCCAGCTTGACTTAGTTCAGTAATCGCTGGAGCTGTGAGCACTACCTGTAAGGTTGAGATTAGTAAAATTTGAATGTCATCAATGGGAATCTGGTGGATCGTCTCGTTAGTTTGAACAATTATTCGCCTCCCTGAGTAAGAAATCTTAGCGTGTTGGGTAACAACAACGGTGCGCCAACTCATCACATTCACCTCATTAAAAATAATTTGCTTTTATTTATTAAGCATGATATATTTAATTTGTTGGGTTTGATACTCCCAATTGAAAGATTCATTGATTTGATACTCTGAGTTAAAATCAAACAAACCTTCGGGTGAGTTTTTACTTCTGAGCCTCGTATGGGGCCTTTTTTTATGCTTATTTTTATAAAAAACTGGTTCATCATGACGATGGACCAGCTTTTTTTGCTTATAAATCTTTTAACGTAACCCTTCTTTCGAATAAACCAGTAGGGGATTGATAAATAATTTGATCATCAGGTGAGAAGGCAATACCAGATCTTTGTGATAAGAGACCGAAATCACTTTTGAAATTTAATTCAGTTAATTTAATTCGAGCAGCATTAGCATGTAATCCAATTAGAATTTTATTTAAGATAGATTTCTGACCAGATTGGCTAATTTTTTTGTCCTGCCGTTGGTCTTGCCAAGGTAAATTAACAAAAATTTCTTTACTTGCGTTAAGGGTGTCACGGAATTTATACATATCATAAAGTGGAAAATAATCATTTACTTGATCTAAAATTTGTTGATAAATTTTAGGTGCTAACTCGTGAGCCTCGTTTTTAGCTAATTGACCGTTTAATAATTTAATTGTTTTTTTATTGAGAAAGAGTTCTTGCTCATTATGCATATACATGGGAGAAGCAACGGTTAATTCTTGACCACGACTAAAGAAGCGTTGATTAATTAAAATTTTAGGAATGACAACCTTAAACGGTTTAACGACTGGAATTTTCTGTCCTTGCTTCTTTTTGGTAGTTGTGAATTGGGGGGTCAATAATTCTGTTAATTTTTGTGCTTTAGCGATTGGGTCAGCAATCCGATCTAGTTCTGTGAGCCACATATTTAAAACGCTACAAATTCGATAAATGTCGCCTTTTTTGTGTGGTTCTTTAACTAAACAGAGGTAGGCAGTTTCTTTGTTCGTGTAGCCACCATATAACTCAGTGGGCCGGTTTTTCTTGGTTGGGATTAGTTGTTTACTGCCACGACCGCTGGACTTATCTTCCTCTGCCTTATAGATGGTTTGTTTAAACATTGGACCGCGGTTAACGCGTAGTGCGCGGGTCACCAAAATCTTTTTAAAGTTATAAATCCGATTTAGTTCACCTAACCCAGCATCACGTTGCCAGATAATTTCACCGGTATTTTTATCAACCACTTTCTCTCGGTGTAAGTTGCCTAAAAAGTTAAAATTGCGCCACTTTGAATTTTGACTGGCACCTTTTTGGTAGTCACCATAAACAAAGTAAGGGGCTAATTTTGGATAACGTTTTAGCAAATAAAGTCCGACAAAAGCAGTTAAGTAAGCGTCGAAGGCATGGTGATGGTTATTGACGTTCCGGTTTTTAGGAAAGTCAAATTCTTCCCGCATTTGGTGGGTTAAATTACTTTTGACGGTAATTAGTTGGACATCGTCTTCAGCATACTGATCTACTAAAAGGTTTGTGGCTAATTTAGTCACCTGTCTGGTTTCAACTAATTGCCGGTTGATGAAACCTTTAGCAGTATATTTATTAATGCTTTCAGGATTTAGTGTTAAATTATGGTATTTTTTCCGCGTAATTAAGCCTGCCCGTAGCATTTTTTCCCATTGTTGCCGCATTTGTTTCCCATAGCGAATCTCCGCAAAGTCGTTTAATGGGACTTGATCAGATTTACTCCGGTTCATTTTAGCAGAAACTAGCACGCGGTTATCTAAGGAATTGTCTTTAATGAATGCTTGCGGCAAAATGTGGTCGATATCATATTTGGATAAATCATCGATATTTAGGCTCTTGCCTGTGTAAATATCACGGCCGCCTTGCATAAAGTAAAGGAAGAGCCGGGTGTTCGCGAGAGCTTTATTGTCTAAGCCCTTGAGTTCTTGTCTGACTTCTGCACTGCTGAGCAAGGCATCACTTGCTTCTTTATACGCGTTTTCAACTTGTTGTTTCCGTTGCGTTGACAGGCGTGGATTTTCCTGACCTTCTCGGGCAAATTCAATTAAAATCCGACTTGGCGCTTGGCCTTTTAGTGCTTTTTGAATATCGTTAACCACTAATAAAATCTGGCGCAAGGCTTTTTTGTTTTGCGGTGATGTGTACAGATCATCAATTACAGCTTGCGGATTGTATTGCGTCAATAAAGCTTGATTTTCTTTGATAATTGCTTTATCAAACGCCTCTGAGTGGACAATTTGCATAAAATTATCAGTTGTATTCCAAAGAATATCGATAATCCGCTGACCATTGTAATCGACCAATTGTGTTAATAATTTTTTAGATAGTCGACCCCAGCCTTGATAACGTTTATTGGCAACTTTGTGCCGTTGTTCAGGGGTTAGCCAGTTAATTTCTTTTAGTTTATCTTTAAGGATTTGACTGTCTTCAAAAATGGTGGACCATTCAATGCATTTTTCAAAGTCAGCTTGTTTATCAGGATCGTCAATTAATCCGCCAAAAATTTTTTTGTACTCATGGTAAGTACTTAATTGGCTGTTGAATTTTTTAGGATCAGATAAACCGGTGATGATTGGTGCACTGGCGTATTCGCCTTTAGCTTGTAAATATTGCTGCAATTTTTTAACCGTAACGTTAGGTTGCTTTAAAAATAAATCATTGAAAATCGCTTGTTTTTGCCGTACAGTCACGCGTTTTTGATCGATTTTAATGCCATTAAGTTCGTTTAAAACTTCAAACCGTTGATATAGTAGACTATGTTTAGGTAAAACATCTTCACCTAGCAGATAAGTATCCGTGGTGGTCATCCGTTTGATAAATTCATTGGCTGAAGCTTGTCGGTTCACTTTTTCATCAAAGTTCCAAGGGGTAATGGGGGTAGTGGTACCAGGTTCTTTGCGGATCATCCAAGCAAAGTTGGCACCGGAAGTTTTTTGTTGCGTTTTGGCTTCAATTAAGGGGCCAACGTAATAAGGGACTCTGAATGCAACCAATTCATCTAATTTATACTTGGCTATCTTTTGGCGTTTTTCATTTGGATTTAATTGGGCTAACCAAGGATAGTAGGCTTTTTGATTGTCAATGATTTGATCGAGTTCTTGCTGGTGCAATTGATGAGGAATTGCACCGTTGTCTTTAGTCCGTTGTTTTGGTAGAAATTGATCCAAGTCAATCAAATTCAATATTTGAATAATTTGCGGATTATCAGTGTCTTTTTCTTTTGGTAAAACTTTAGTTAATTTTGCGTAGAATTTATCTAGGGGAAGGTGCTGGTCAATGTAGTCATCATAGGCTGCTTGCAACTCTTTTTGCTTTTTTGCTGGCAAGGTTGTTTTAACCTGTCGCAATAATGATAAGTGCTGTTTGTGTGCGTTGTATTTCGCCATCATTGCTTGGGATAACGTGTAATTTTCCGGCACAATGGCAGCTAATAAAATGCTGGAATAAAGTTCGCGTAAAATTTCGATGATTTGCGTTGCTGCTTCATTGTCGGTGACGTTTAACTCGTTTAATTTATCGTCAAAATCTTCAGCGTTGAAGGTCAAACGCCAAGCTTTAGTGTCATCGGTCTCAATTCCTGTTAAGACGTCAAATTTAGCTTTTAAACCTAAAATGGCTTTTAATAATTCAGTGGCAAGTGATTTAGTTAGCTTTTTTGCTGCTTTTTGATCAGCTGATGTTTGATAAATCAGTGGTAATGCTTGGCGCTGCCGTGTACTGGCACTGAGATCTTCGTTGAGTAAGATTGCTTTAACTTGATCAACGTTGTCAGTCCTTAAAGTGAAATCTAAATCACTATAAGCGCTCGCAAAAAGCAAATTAAGCTGATCAAACTTATTTTCTAAATCAAATTTGCCACTTTTAAAAGATGCCGCAGGGGCCGCATTTAGAAAATGACCGCGGTATTTCACAATGTGGTGGATTGCCAGATAAATTTCGCGTAAATCAAATTGCCGCTTTTCGGTCATTAAAGCGTTTCTTAAATGATAAATGGTAGGATACTTGTGGTAAAATTCAGCATCTGACCGATCGTTAAATAAACTTAGTTGCGGTAGCTTTTTTTGGGTGGGAACTAGATTAGATTGTTTCTGGCGAAGGAAAAATGTTTCGTCCAGTGGTGCTATATGAGGTTCAAAAATTTCACGCAGTAATCTTAAACGCCATTTACGCCGTTTTAAACGGCGCCGTGTTGTTCTGAATTGGCGTCTTTCTTCGGCTGTTTTGCCTTCATCAAAGAGGCGCACGCCATAACCTAATTTACCTTTAATTCTAACCAGTTTACTGTTATCATCGACCACGGTCCAGCCAATTGAATGACTACCGATATCAAGGCCGATATTATAGGGCTTATCCATTATGCCACTCCTTCTAATTCTTTGATAAGTTAATTATACCGAATGTATGCGCATTTATCTACAAAGTGGTATCAGTTTTTTGATATTATTTAAATAAGCAAAACTTATGATTCACTGGCTGCATAATAACATGTTAAACGACGAGCTAGATGTAGTGTCTTACTGTAATCAACAAATTAAGGTAAAATTAACCGATTAAAATAAGCCGCAGAAGCTAAGTAGCACTCGCTGCGGTTCATTCTTTAAGCTAAGATTATTTTCCTATTCCTGCACCTGCGCAATCACCCGTTTTGCAAAAGCAACGACTTGATCACATTCTTCCGCGGTAGGATGGGATTTATTAATTGCACCTAGAGAGCCGCGGCTTTGAAAACTGTCTTCTAAGAGATCAATTTTGGGATCGGCTAAACTGCGTTGCGCTTGTTTGCGGATGGCCATTTTCCAGTTCGAGGTGCTAAAAACGGCAATGTGCTTGACTTGATCTACTGTAAGTTGGTGGAGAAATTGTCGTAGTTGCGGCGCTAATTGCGATGCGATGTAGGGCGCACCACCAATGAATAATAGGTCGACGGGTTCGGCTAAAGGTGTGGCGGTACTGGCAGCTTTGACGCCAATACCTTGGGCTAGGGCTTCTGCTAGTTTTTTGGTGCTACCAGCGCGTGAATAATAACGGACTGCGATTTTCATACTGAAACTTCCTTTCAGAATGTGATGATTGTATACGGTTATTTTAGCGCAATTAAAGTAGCTAACACAATTATTTATGAGTGGAATTTATGTAGAAAAAGCCGCTAGTAATCAACTAATCAAGCTGATGACTAGCGGCGTTTGCGCTAAGCATTATCATTGTATAACAATATACAATTATTCCATAGTTTAATGACTAATACAGATCAGTTTAGGAAATATTAATTATAAGCTAGCCTTTAAATCTTTATATGGCAAATCCAAACTATCTGCCACAGCTTTTTCAACTAATTGGCCGTTGATGGTGTTGACACCGCTGCTGATAGTTGAGTCGGCTTGAATGGCTGCTTTAACGCCAGCTTTGCCAATTTCACTAGCATATTTGACAGTGATGTTAGTTAATGCATCTGTTGCAGTTTTCGGTACTGCGCCTGGTACGTTAGCGACGGCATAGTGAATCACATCTTCAACGACATACACGGGGTCATCAAAAGTCGTGGCGTGAGTGGTTGTTTCACAAATCCCACCTTGGTCAATTGGAATGTCAATGATGACAGAGCCTGGCTCCATGGACTGGACCATTTTTTTAGAAATCAGTTTAGGGGCTTTAGCACCCGGTAATAAAACAGCACCGATCACTAAATCAGCGTCCCTGATCGCTTTGGCTAAGTTATGGTGGTTAGAAAAGAGGGTCTGCACTTTTTCGTCAAATTCGTTATCAATCCGAGTTAGGGTTTGCGGGTTAACGTCTAAAATAGTCACTTGAGCGCCCATGCCCACTGCGATTTTAGCAGCGTTGTAGCCGACTGTCCCACCGCCGACGATGACCACGTTGCACCGGGCAACGCCGGGAACACTGGCAATTAATTCGCCTTTGCCGCCGTATTGTTTTTGTAGGTACTGGCTACCTGTGATGATGGACATCCGACCTGCAACCTGACTCATTGGAATCAGTGCTGGTAGACTGCCATCAGGTGCGGTCATGGTTTCATAACCGATAGCGGTCACTTTATTTTCTAATAAGGCTTTGGTTAAATCAGGGTTTGCGGCTAAATGCAAGTAAGTGTACAAAATTAAACCAGGATGGAAATAGTGATATTCTTCTGCTAGTGGTTCTTTAACTTTCATGACAAGGTCTGAATGCCATGCGTCATCTGCTGTTGCGACTTTCGCACCGGCGTCAATGTAGTCTTGGTCGGGGTAACCTGCCGCAATGCCAGCACCTTTTTCAACAACCACACGTTGACCTGCATGAATTAAATTCATGACGCCAGATGGTGTGATCCCAACACGATTTTCATTATTTTTAATCTCTTTTGGGATACCAATTTGCATATCATTCGTCTCCTTAATTTAAGTTATATAAAACATTATATCGGTTTTGCTGCGATCATGGAAGCGTTTTGCTTTTGGCTAATGCGCTGTGATAGTGTGCTACACTGGTGCTATAGTGTCATTAAATTCAAACTGGAGGGTAGCGTTAATGGATAAAAAAGACGACTTACGACTAGATCCGCGTAAATTTGCGCAGTTAGTGGTAAAGTCACACCAAGTCTCTGATCAACAGGATCCAGAAGCCATCGTAAAACGCAAATTAACACTTTTTTTGACGGCCTATTATTTGGCAGAACGGTTCAATCAATTACAAAATACGACTTTTTCGGAAAATCCCGATCGTGCAGAATACAAAGCACTACTAAAGAAATTAGAAGAACAACGTTTCAGTGATTGGTAACTAGTTAATTGAACCAGGATAGTGAAGTATGACAGCCCACGCTATATCGACGTGGGTTATTTTTTATGGTCGCCAGTAAATTGTTCTTTTAGTGTACTTCTGTTAGTAAACGCTTCCATCAAAAAGTAAATGCGCTTATGATTAATTTGTAGGATAAGTCATTACGAATACATAGTTAGAGGTGGAAATGATGTTCTTAACGATTCTCGCATATGGCATGATCATTGTTTTTATGTTCGTGATCATGAAAAAGAAAATGTCGCCATTAACGTCGCTAATCATGGTCCCATTGATTTTTGCCTTGGTTGCTGTAGTCGCTGGAGTGTCATCGACTAAAGGTGGCATCGGTGATTGGGTGATGGATGGCTTAGCCACCACCTCCAATACTGGGATTATGTTGCTATTTGCCATCCTTTATTTTTCCATCATGTTAGATGCTGGGTTATTTGACCCGATCACCCAAAAAATGGTGCATTTTGCCAAAGGAGACCCGATGAAGGTGTTGATGGCAACAGCGATTGTTGCCGCTGCGGTTTCGTTAAACGGTGATGGCACCACCACCACTTTAATTTGTTGTTCAGCTTTCATTCCAATTTATAAAAAGTTGAACATGCGGATGATGAACTTAGGGGTCTTGGTAATTTTACAAAATACGATCATGAATTTATTGCCTTGGGGCGGTCCCACTGCGCGGGCCATGGCGGTACTGCACGTTGATGCCAGTATTTTAGCTTATTTAGCACCGGGCATGGTGTTGTCGCTACTGTACGTCACCTTTTGGGTGGCACCGCACATGGGACGCGCGGAACGGAAACGGCTGGGCATTAAAGATCTGTCCAATGCCGAAATCGATGCGATGTTTGATGATGGCGATCCAGAAACAGAAGCCATGCGCCGGCCAGAACATTTTGCCATGAATGGGATCTTGACTTTGATCTTAATCGGTTGGTTAGTTGCTGGTTCCTTTATTAAAGCCATCTATGTCCCGCCGTTGATGTTATTTGCTGTGGGGACTGTTTTAGCCTTGATCTACAATTATCCCAACCTTTCTGATCAGTCAAAGCGGATTGGTGCTAATGGCGGTGCCGCGGTACAAGTGGTGATTTTAGTTTTTGCGGCCGGCATCTTCATGGGACTTTTCCAAGGTTCCGGGATGGCCGATGCGTTAGCGAATAGTTTTACGGAAATCGTACCGAAGCAATTTGCTGGTTTCTGGGGAATCATCGTCACGTTGATTTCTGCGCCAGGGACGTTCTTCTTATCTAACGATGGGTTTTACTTTGGCGTCATGCCGGTGTTAGCAGAAGCTGGCCGAGCTTATGGCTTCACCAACATGAACATGGCACTGGCATCTTTAATGGGCCAAGCGTTCCATTTACTGTCACCATTAACTGCGTTCATCTACCTGTTATTAAGGTTGACTGGTTTAGATATGGGTAAATGGCAACGGGAATCTGGTAAGTATGCGTTTTGGATTTTTGTGATCTTTATTGTCACCGTATTGTTGCTAGGCCACATGCCAGCGTTTATTCCACAAAGCTAATGAGGAGGTAAAGTATGTTTGGTTTTTTAAAACGGCGCGTTAAACGATCAAAGCCAGCTGTAGATGATTCGGCAAAAGTCACTAAAGTCGCCGTGAAAGCAAAACAGTGGCAGCCGGTTCCCCATTATTTACCAGTGGATCCACGGCAGCATTTACCGGTAGTACTGGCTGCAAGTGCCATTGTCGCCAGTCAAGCAACGACTTCAAAATTACAGTTTAAACGACTTTACCAACAAAATCCGGAAGCTAAGCGGGTCAGTTTAATTGCGACTGCTTTAGCAGCGGCCACCAGCGGCCAGCAATTTGTTGTGAAGTCGATTAAAAAGAAAGTGAGTGACTCAGATCATGCTGAGAAAGTTTAAAATAAAAATTGATGGACAAGAATATTTAGTGGAAATGGAAGAAGTGGGTGGCACACCAGCTAGTCAGCTGCAATCAGCGCCGCAACCTGCTGCTCAGCCGGTACCGCAACCAGTTCCGCAAGCTACCGCAGCTCAGCCCGCCCCGCAGCCAGCTAAACCGCAGTCTGCTGGAGAGGGCCAAGCAGTAACGGCGCCGATGCCAGGCACCATCATTAAATTAATGGTGCAACCTGGTGAACAGGTAGCCAAAAACCAACCAGTAATGGTACTGGAAGCGATGAAGATGGAAAACGAAATCGTTGCACCTAAAGCAGGTGTGATCACCCAGCTTCAAGTGGATAAAAACGAAAAAGTTGATTCTGGCGCATTGTTGTTTAAATTACAGTAGGAGGAGCACAAATGGCAACCTTATTAGAGAGCATTACCAGCATTACAGGTGGCCAGATCATCATGATCTTGATTGGTTTGCTGCTCATTTATTTGGGAATCAAAAAAGAATACGAGCCGA
Source organism: Loigolactobacillus rennini DSM 20253 (assembly GCF_001436505.1). Lineage (GTDB taxonomy): Bacteria > Bacillota > Bacilli > Lactobacillales > Lactobacillaceae > Loigolactobacillus > Loigolactobacillus rennini. The sequence goes on from NZ_AYYI01000005.1 coordinate 56,902, forward strand.
CTTTGTTAGTTCCCATGGGCTTGGGGACCATTTTGGTTAATTTTCCTAAAACGGGTGTGTTGACACAGGTAACCGGCGGTACCAAAGCGATCGGCGTTTTAGATGTCTTATTTAAAGCTGGTATCGATACGGAATTATTTCCATTGTTGATCTTTATTGGGATCGGCGCGATGATTGACTTTGGCCCCTTGTTGCAAAAGCCATTCATGTTATTATTTGGCGCTGCGGCGCAATTTGGCATCTTTTTCACCGTGTTGGTCGCTGTCTTTTTTGGCTTTAACATTCAAGAAGCAGCTAGCATCGGGATTATCGGTGCGGCAGATGGGCCGACTTCAATTTTTGTTTCCAACCAGTTAGCCCCTAATTTATTAGGTGCGATTACGGTAGCCGCCTATTCATACATGGCCTTGGTCCCAATTATTCAGCCAGCGGCGATTAAGTTAGTGACGACCAAAAAAGAACGTCGGATCCGCATGACTTACCGTGCTGAAAACGTCTCTAAAACCACTAAAATTTTGTTTCCGATCATCATTACTGTATTGGCTGGTTTGATTGCGCCAACGGCTTTACCATTGGTCGGTTTCTTGATGTTTGGTAACTTACTGCGTGAATGTGGTGTGTTAGACCGACTTTCACAAACCGCACAAAATGAGTTGGTCAACATTGTTTCCATTTTATTAGGCTTAACCATTGCAGTGAAATTACAAGCCAATTTGTTTTTAAATGTCCAAACGTTATTGATCATCTGCTTTGGGTTAGTGGCCTTTATTATGGATTCTGTCGGCGGCGTTTTGTTTGCCAAGTTATTGAATTTGTTCCGTAAGCAAAAAATTAACCCGATGATTGGCGCAGCTGGGATCTCAGCTTTTCCAATGTCTAGCCGGGTGATTCAAAAAATGGCAACTGACGAAGACCCACAAAATTTTGTTTTAATGTATGCAGTGGGCGCCAACGTTTCTGGGCAAATTGCCTCGGTAATCGCAGGTGGCCTGTTACTTGCCTTTTTCAGTTAGGAGGAATGTGGTCATGGCAGTGAATTGGACCGGAATCAAACAAGCATTTGAATTGATGGGTGTCGGTATGGGCGGCGTTTTCTTCGTCCTCTTTGTCATTTTCTTAGTGGCCAAATTATTGTTAAAAGTTTTTCCACCAGAAAAGGAGCAGTGATAATGCCGCAACTAAAGCGCATTTGGCTGACAATTAACCCCCAAGCTGCTCAAGCTTGGGAAGCGTTGCTTAAGCAAGCCGGTTTAACAGTCGATCGGCAAGTCAATTATACTTTAGGTTTATTTGAAAATGGCGAGTTACTGGCGACAGGGTCACTATTTGGTTCAATTATCAAAGCAGTCGCCGTTGCGCCTACCCATCGTGCTGAAAATTTATTGACCCCAATCATTCAAGGCTTGTTAGATCGATTGGATACGCTGCAGCAAACCCATGCGTTTGTGTACACCAAGCCTGCTACCAGCCGGTATTTTAGCGCGCTGGGTTTTCAAAATTTGGTGCAAACCGGGCAAATTAGCTTGTTGGAATACGGTTATCCTGATTTTAATGACTATTTAAGTTTTTTAAGGCAGCATAAACGCCCTGGGTCGGCAGCGGCAATTGTCATGAATGCTGATCCAATGACAAAAGGGCACCTTTATTTAATTGAACAAGCTGCTCAAGCGAATCCAACAGTTTATGTTTTTGTCCTTTCTTCCCAGCAGGCTTTTTTTACGGCTGAGCAGCGTTTAGCGATGGTTAAGCAGGCAACAGCAACTTTAACTAATGTTGTCGTGCTGCCTACACGTGGTTATTTGGTATCGCCAGCTACCTTTCCTAGTTATTTTTTAAAGGATCAAGCTGATTTGAATTTAGCGAAGCAACAAGCGTTGGTGGATGCTCAACTATTTCAGTATAAATTAGCGCCGGTTTTACAAATTAATCAGCGCTATGTGGGAACAGAGCCACATTCACCAGTGACTGCGATTTATAATCAAGTATTAAAAGCCACCCTAGCGCCAACATTAAAATTGCAAATCGTACCGCGTTTGACGTGTGCTGGCCAAGTCATTTCTGCTTCGGCGGCCCGGCGCGCTTTACAAACTCGGGATTTTAATAGCTTAGAAAAACTGATTCCCCCAACAACGATAAATGATGTAAAGGAGTGTTACGATCATGGAAATTAAACATTCAGCGCATGCAGGAACGTTAGAATCAAGTGATTTAACTGTTACACTGCAGCCAGCGACTGCAGGAATTTCAATTGCGTTAACCAGTAGTGTGGCCAAGCAATTTGGCGACCAGATCAAGCAGGTGGTTACCGTAACGTTACAAAAATCAGGCATTCAAGCTGCTACTGTCAAGGTTAATGACAAAGGTGCATTGAATTGTACCATCAAAGCGCGGACCATTGTTGCCGCCTACCGGGCAGCGGATAAAACCGATTATGATTGGGAGGAGATCAACTCATGGATAAATTAAGACGCACGATGATGTTTGTGCCAGGTGCCAATGCCGCGATGCTCCGGGATTGTACGCTATATGGTGCCGATTCAATCATGTTTGATTTAGAGGATGCGGTGTCCATGAAAGAAAAGGATACTGCCCGGATGTTAGTTTATTCTGCCTTAAAAACCTTTGATTATTCCAGTGTTGAAACGGTTGTCCGAATCAATGCGCTGGATTTTGGGGGTGTGCAAGACATTACCGCGATGGTTTTAGGTGGCATTCAAGTCATTCGTTTGCCAAAGACAGAAACCGCTCAAGATATTAAGGCTGTTGATGCCGCGATCACTAAAGTTGAAAAAGCTTATGACATTCCAGTTGGGCGCACCCACATGATGGCTGCAATTGAAAGTGCTGCTGGTGTGCTTAATGCCCGCGAGATCGCCCAAGCCTCACCACGGATGATTGGGATTGCCTTAGGTGCAGAGGATTATTTAACATCACAGAAAACTTACCGTCATGAAGATGGGGCAGAATTGTCCTTTGCCCGTAATTTTATTTTACATGCAGCTCGGGAAGCCGGAATTGCAGCAATCGATACAGTTTATACTGATTTGGATAATGAAGCGGGATTGATCCGGGAAACAAAATTGATCAAGCAATTAGGCTTTGATGGTAAATCTGTGATTAATCCACGGCAAATTCCTGTGATTCACCAAATTTTTGCGCCGACACAAAAACAAGTGGTCAAAGCGCAAAAAATTGTCGCTGGTTTAAAGGAAGCGGAAGCTAAAGGTGCTGGTGTGGTTTCCGTCAATGGCCAAATGGTTGATAAACCAGTTGTTGAGCGGGCACAATTCACGCTGGAATTAGCAAAAGCATCGAATATGGAAACGGAGGTAGACTAATGGTTGAAAATAAATTAGGCCGGCAAATTCCGGAACCGTATGCTAGTCAATATGGTGTCTATACAGGTGAGTTTACCCACATCAAACACTATCAGCGGGCTGCTGCTAAAGTGCAACCGGTTAAGCCACGGCAACCTAAACTGATGCAATCAATTCATGATGCCATTGTCGCGACAGGGCTGAAAGATGGGATGACCATTTCCTTCCACCATCATTTCCGTGAAGGTGATTATGTCATGAACATGGTCATGGCAGAAATTGCCAAAATGGGGATTAAAAATCTTTCGTTAGCACCTAGCTCCATTTCTAACGTTCACGCGCCTTTGATTGATTACATTAAAAGTGGCGTGGTGACTAATATTACTTCTAGTGGCTTAAGGGATAAATTAGGTGCGGCAATTTCTAACGGCATTATGGCAAACCCAGTGGTGATTCGTTCTCATGGTGGCCGGGCACGAGCAATTGCCAGTGGCGACATTCACATTGATGTGGCTTTTTTAGGCGCGCCATCGGCTGATGAGTACGGCAATATTAATGGTGTTAATGGTAAAGCGACTTGTGGTTCTTTAGGCTACGCTAAAATTGATGCTAAGTACGCGGACAAAGTTGTGGCGATCACGGATACTTTGGTTCCGTACCCGAATACGCCGATTGCGATTCCACAAACAGATGTAGATTATGTCGTTCAGGTCGATGCCATTGGTGACCCTAAAGGGATTGCTAAAGGCGCGGCTCGTTTTACAAAAGATCCAAAAGAATTATTGATTGCACAATACGCTGCACAAGTGATTACAGCTTCTGACTATTTCAAACCAGGCTTTTCATTTCAAACCGGTAGTGGCGGTTCATCGTTAGCGGTCACCCGTTATTTGAAACAGGCCATGGAAAAACAAAACGTGCACGCCAGCTTTGCTTTAGGCGGGATTACTAGCGCAATGGTTTCGCTGATGCGTGCGGGGCTGGTCGATAACTTATTAGATGTCCAAGACTTTGATCACCCTAGTGCAGAATCGTTGGCAGAAGATCCGCACCATTATGAAATCGATGCAGAAATGTATGCTAGTCCGTTATCTAAAGGCAGTGTGATCAATCAGTTAGACGTTGCGGTTTTGTCAGCTTTAGAAGTTGATACCAAGTATAATGTGAACGTGATTACCGGTTCTGACGGTGTTATCCGCGGTGCTAGTGGTGGTCACAGCGATACTGCAGCAGCTTGTAAAATGAGTTTGGTGATCGCCCCGTTAATTCGCGGTCGGATTCCAACTATTGTTGATGATGTGAATACTGTTGTCACACCGGGTGCTTCCGTGGATGTTGTGGTCACTGAAGTTGGCATTGCGATTAATCCTAAACGACAAGACTTAATGGCCATGTTTAAAGATTTAAACGTACCACAATTTACCATTCAAGAGTTACGCGATAAAGCTTACGCAGTCACAGGCACACCGGCCAAGATTCACTATGGCGACCGGCCAGTGGCGTTGATCGAATACCGGGATGGCACTTTAATCGATGTGGTTAATCATGTCTGAGCAAGCCGTTTTAAATGGACCTGCCATTACCTTAATGGAAATGCTAGCGGCACGAGATCAGCGGGTTGCACGCCAAAAGGAATTGTTAATAACTTATCCGCAAACTAGTTTGATTTCTGTGACCTTACGAGTTCCGGGTCCAGTGAAAACGGGAACGCAAATACATGGCGTGTTTAAACAATTGCTAGCTGATTTATTAACACAATTTAAAGCAACGTTAGTTTTTCATGAGGCCCAACAATTAGCAACTGGTGATTTAGCTTTTTTAGTGGTGACACAACCACCAAGGCAGTTAAAGCAACAATTATTGCACTATGAACAACAACATCGTTTTTGTTTGTTATGTGATTTTGATGTGGTGTATTTGGCAGCTGGGCAACTACAACAAGTATCACGCCGTGAGTTGGGGATAGCTCCCCGGCGTTGTTTAGTTTGTGGCGGCGATGCAAAAGTTTGCAGCCGCACGCGTAAACATGGCATTAAAGCAGTGCAACAAGCAGTCGCCACAATTGTTCAAGGAGGGTTTTCCTAAAATGACTAAGCATAAAGTAAACATAGTTGAAACTGTTTTACGTGATGGTCAGCAAAGTCAAATCGCCACGCGAATGCCGCTAAAAGACATGCTACCGATTTTAAAAACCATGGATCAGGCTGGCTACCACGCCTTAGAAGTTTGGGGTGGCGCCACGTTTGACTCTTGCATTCGCTATTTAAATGAAGATCCTTGGCAACGGCTGCGCACCATCCGCCAAGCTGTTCCGCATACCAAATTGCAAATGCTTTTGCGCGGTCAAAATTTATTGGGGTACAAAAATTACCCAGACGATGTGGTCAAAGCATTTGTTCGTAAATCGGTGGAAAATGGAATCGACATCATTCGTATTTTTGATGCGTTAAATGATGTCCGCAATTTGCAAACGGCGTTGGCAGCTACCAAAGCGGCTGGTGGGCACGCGCAATTAACCATCTGCTACACCACCAGTCAATTTCATACCGTTAAATATTTTGTTAAATTAGCACAAAAAATGGCAGCAATGGGGGCAGATTCGCTGTGCATTAAAGACATGGCCGGTATTTTAACTCCACAAAAAGCATTTGACCTATTAGTGGCATTAAGGCCGTGACAGATTTGTCATTGGACATTCACACCCATGCCACTGCCGGTATGGCTGAAATGACTTATTTAAAAGCTGTTGAAGCAGGTGCAGATATCATTGATACGGCAATTTCACCTTTTGCTGGGGGAACCAGCCAGCCAGCTACAGAATCCACTTTAGTGGCGTTGTCTGATTTAGGTTACACGACTACCGTTGACCAGGAAAAAACTGCTGCGATCGCAGATTACTTTGGCCCCATCCGTGATCGGTTTCGTAAAAGCGGCGGGCTCAATCCGCGGGTGAAAGATGTTCAACCGAAGTCGCTCCTCTATCAAGTACCAGGGGGAATGCTATCGAATTTGTTAGTCCAGTTAAAAAATCAAGGCAATCAAGACAAGTACCAAGCGGTATTAGAAGAAGTTCCCCGGGTGCGGGCCGATCTTGGCTACCCGCCGTTAGTGACGCCGTTATCGCAAATGGTGGGTACGCAAGCGTTGATGAATGTGTTAACCCATCAGCGTTATAAAATGATTCCCAACGAAATCAAAGATTACGTCCGGGGGAAATATGGTCGACCACCAGTACCGATTGCACCAGAAATGCAGCACAAAATTATTGGCGATGAAAAAGTGATTACCACCCGGCCAGCTGATTTGTTGCAGCCTGGCTTACCTGCTTTTAAAACAGGCGCGCAACCTTATGCCCATTCGCTGGAAGACGTATTGACTTATGGCCTATTTCCGGAAGTGGGCCGCGATTTTCTAGGTCGGCGCGAAGACAAATTTTATGATGTTCCAGTTGAAAAAGTCAGTGTTTCCTTAGCACCAACAACAGATTAAAAATCACAGCACGGTAATGGTTGCTGATCATTACCGTGCTGTTTATTTACTGGTGGTCGTCTCTGCCGCAAGCGCTGGTTCACATGTTATGATAAGAAAGTGTTTGAATCTTTAACAAGGGGCTAGGGGGACTAAGATGAGCTACATGGTGAAGGCGATTAAAGCTAATTTAAATTTGTCAGAAAATCGGCCAATTAAAGAATTAGTTTATGAAGCGGTGCGTAAAACTGTTATTTTAGGGGATATTTTAAGTGGTGAGCGGATTAACGAAAAAAATTTAGCTGCAGGCTTAAATATTTCGCGAACGCCGTTACGCTATGCGTTTACCAGATTAGCAGACGAAGGATTAGTGGTGCGTAAACCTGGCGTTGGTGTGATTGTTAAAGGCATGACATTGCGGGACGCGCGCGAAATTTTTGATATTCGTAAAGAGCTGGATACATTAGCTACGTGCAAAGCAATGGAACGAATGAGTTTCACACAGTACGCGGCATTAGAAAAGCTACTACAAGACACGCAACGTTTGGATCAAGCTGGTGAAGTGGACGCCGTCATCCAACATTTTTCCGACTTCAATGCTTTTATTTATCAAGCCAGTCAAATGCCATTATTGGAGTCCATTTTAACTAAATTGCGGGCTTATTTAGTGTATTTTCGCGATATCAGCATTCGTTCAAAAGGGCGGCGCAATCGTGCGATTCGCGAACATTGGCTGATTTATCGCGGAATGGTCAATCATGATCCCGAACAAATTAGGATGCTTATTCATGAACACTTAGATTATAGTTTGCAATTTATTTTAAATGAAATGAGGGCACGGGATCTTGAATGATAAACTTAGCCAAATATTGGGCAACTACGCCCAGCAAGCACTGCGTCAAGAAGTTAATCTAACCCCTAAACCAGGTTTAGTTGATCCTGTGACACCAGGGGCTCACCGAGATATGGATCATGCACTATTTCTAAAAAGCATTGCCGCGTTAGCACCATTTTTCCGCCAGTACGTTCAGCTAGGTCAATATGCCACTTCATTAGCGGCTTTATTTCAAGCAACTCGCCAATTAGGTCAAACTGCTGAACAAGCCATGTTGACGGCAACAAACGGAGTCAACACCCATAAAGGTGCGAACTTTTCTTTTGGATTTTTATTAGCCAGTTTGGGTTGGACGTTAAAACAGCAATCATTGAAACAGCTGGTAGCACGTGATTTTCAACCTTGGCTAACCAATGTGCAGGCATTAACGGCAGGTCGTCTATTACCCGATTTTACCAATTTAGCGACTAAATCAACCTTAAGTTATGGCGAAAAGCTTTACAAAACGGCTGGCATTACCGGGATTCGCGGGGAAGCGGAAGCTGGCTACCCGGTAATTGCTAAAACAATTTTGCCATTTTTAACGACGAATGAGGACGCCGCGCCATTGCGCTACTGGAAATTAATGTTAATCTTAATGACCCAAGTGACAGACACTAATTTACTGCACCGCGGTGGATTGGCAGGCTGGCAGTTTGTGCAAACCCAAGCTAAACAGATACTACAACAGCCTGACGATAAACTAGAAGCTAGCTTAATTAAATTTGACCAATGCTTAACCGCAAAGTACTTAAGTCCCGGTGGAACAGCTGATTATCTAAGCTTAGGCATGTTTATTGATCATTTGATTGCTGCAAGTTGGCGATTGTCATAGCCATACAAAATTGTGTGTTTACGGAAATTATTTTCGCGATACACAATTTTTTTGTCCCTAAGAAACCTGTTAGAACGGCGAAATAACGCTGTTCTAAAAAACTTATTGATTTAGCGTAGTCTTTTCGTTGACTAAAAATAGACAATAAATTAATATTACCTTATCGCAATGATAAGCAAAGTCAAAAACAGGAAAGGATGCGTGATGAAATTCCCTTTAATTTGGCTCCTTAGCATTGGCGCATTGATAGGTTTGTTAGTTGGCATGAGCCTTTTAGGCTTAGCAGTTTTTCTAGGACGTTTAAAAAGTAAGGAGGTTAGAAAATGAGTGCAAAGACAAAATGGCTGTTACTTCTGGCGAGTTTAATCGGCTTACTGCAGACGGCTTGGTTTACTGCATTAGTTTATCCCATTCCTAGATTGTCCAGTTGGGTAACTACTTGGCAAGAACAACTGTCGTGGTCCCGTTGGTTAGGAATTGGACTAGGCGTTATCAGCGGCTTGGTTTTTCTAGGATTATTGTTACTTGCTCTTTTCCGCCGCAAAACCGTTAAGCAGTTGAATTACCATACCGATCACGGCACATTGAGTTTGAACAAACAAGCGGTTGAAAAAAATGTGCAACACGCCATTAAGCAGCAACATCCAGTTGATCAAGTGAAAGTGACCGTCAAGTTGGCGAAAAACAAGAAAAAAACCACGGCTGACATTAAAGCGACGACGGCTGCTGATCAAAACTTAGTGCAGCGCAGTCAAGCAATTAAACAGACAGCTGTAACGGCATTAGAAAATAGTTTAGGCGTACGGGTGAAAAAAGTGACTGTTCATTTAACCCCGCAACAAAATGAAGCGCCGAAAGCAGCCCGGGTTGTTTAGCCCTTAAGGTAAAGGAGGTTTTATCCATGATGGAATTGCTAAAAACTTACCAATGGCCGTTAATTGGCGGCGTTGTTGGTCTGATCATTGCGATACTGTTTATTACCATCGGCTTTTTCTCAACATTGCTGGTGATCGCATTTGTCGCATTAGGCATTGTCGCAGGCTCGTATGTTGCTAAAAGTGGGTTACTGCAAAAACTGTTCAAACAATAGGAGGGATTCAGATGAAAGATCTAAAAACACCGACACCACCAAAACCGTTGAAGACACCAACTTCCAGTCAAACTACCGGCACTTTAGCAGCACCCCAAACACCATCAACTTTTAAATCTGATCAACACAAAGGAGCGAATACTATGACAAACCAAAATTCAGCAGCAAAACAAATTAAAGGCCAATTAACTTACGAAGACAAAGCGATTCAAAAAATTGTCGGCTTAGCTATCTCTAACATTGACGACTTATTAACAGTTGATGGCGGCTTTTTCTCCAACATCACTGACAAATTAGTGAACTCAAGTGATGTGACAACTGGGATTAACGTTGAAGTGGGCAAAAAACAAATTGCGGTTGACTTAGATATCGTGGCTGCTTACGGGGTTGACATTTCTGACCTTTACGACCAAATCAAAACCGCCATCGACAAAGACATCAAGAAGATGACGGACTTAGAAGTGGTTGAAGTTAACGTAACGGTTGTGGACGTGAAAACAAAAGAAGAATACCAAAGTGATTCCGTAACGTTGCAAGACCGTGTGAGCCACGCAACGGACAAAACGAAAGACGCCGTTAGCAGTGGGATGCAAAAAACAAAAGAATCTGTTAGTAGCGGCACACAAAAAGTAGCTGCTAAAGCAGAAGCTAGTCGCGTAGAATAAATTCACTAATTTAGAAAGAGGTGCTTTAAATGGGATTAATTTGGTCATTAATTGTCGGTGCTATCATCGGTGCTATTGCCGGCGCCATCACTAATCGTGGTGCGGCAATGGGCTGGATCGCCAACATTGTTGCTGGTTTAGTCGGTTCCTGGTTAGGGCAAATGGTATTAGGTTCTTGGGGGCCGCATTTAGCCGGGATGGCGTTAGTACCATCCATCATTGGTGCGGTGGTTCTAGTCCTCATTGTCTCAGCAGTTGTCAGTCGCCGCAAATAAAGTGAGGAGGGCACCAGGATGCAACTCTTAAAAACAACATTAAAAGTGATGGCAACTGGGACGCTAATTGTCGCAGGTGTGGTCATCGGCGGGACTGTTTTAGCCGCCAAAGGAATCGATCATTTAGGTGATGATTTAAACGATAAGCTACACTAGTAAACGCACTGTTGTTTTAAAATTACCAAGTCACTGTCGCATTGGCTGAATTAGCCAATGCGATTTTTTAATTGGAATTTTCATGATCGATAGTTAAAATAAGAAAAATATCATCATAAAGCATTTTTTTCTCATTACTTTTCAACCTAAAATTAATGCTAAAAGCAATAAGCTAATTGTTTTATTATTTTTGGAGGCTTAACCACTAGAAACCTAGAACAAACGCCATGATAGCGCATAATTAGCTAGCTTTTTGCTAGTAGCACATGCTACCATATAACATAGGTATCTTATTTATTGGGATTGAAAAAACAACGCCATTATTTCGTTTATTTTTTAATGACACCCAATAAATAACTTAAAAATAATTGTGAGGGGAATGATGTTATTTGTCTGCGACAAAGAAGAAAATGGCATTGGGCGCATTAGTCATGATGATCTTCACATCGGTGTTTGGCTTTGCTAACGCACCGGTGGCTTATTATTTAATGGGCTATGGCTCCATTGTCTTTTACCTTGGCGCTGCAATCTTGTTCTTTATTCCGTATGCATTAATGATGGCGGAATATGGATCATCGATTAAAGGGGAAAATAGTGGGATGTACACTTGGCTAGAAGTCAGTGTCGGTCCCCGTTTTGCCTTTATTGGGACGTTTATGTGGTTTGCGTCATACATAATTTGGATGGTCTCCACCTCGTCCAAAGTTTGGATTCCGTTCACCACGACTTTTGCTGGTAGTGACCAGACCCAAAATTTAAGTTTTCTGTCTTTGAATTCTACGCAAACAGTCGGTTTGTTAGCTTGTTTATGGATGGTGATCGTGACATGGGTCTCGATCAAAGGGGTTAAGAAAATTGTTAAAATCACCAGTTTAGGTGGTTTAGCCGTAACTAGTTTAAACGCTGTTTTACTATTAGTTTCTGGGATTATTTTAGTAGCCAATAAAGGTCATTTAGAACAACCATTCCGCCACATTTTGCATTCACCTAACCCAGCTTATCAAAGTCCGATTGGGCTGTTAGGCTTTGCTGTGTTTGCACTGTTTGCTTATGGTGGTCTGGAAGTTCTCGGTAGTATGGTGGATGACACTAAAAACCCATCAAAGACTTTCCCGAAAGGCATTATTTTGTCTGCCATTGTGATTACGGTGGGCTATGCCGTTGGGATCTTCTGCTGGGGGATCAGTACGAACTGGGATGGCGTTTTGTCCAGCCACACCACTAACTTAGGGAATATTAGCTATGTCATGATGAGCAACCTAGGTTTTCAATTAGGGGATAGCATTGGTTTAAGTCACGCAACGGCGGTTACCTTAGGGCAATGGTTTGCGCGTTACACTGGTTTAGGGATGTTCTTGTCCTATGCGGGTGCATTCTTTACTTTAATTTATTCACCGATCAAAACCTTAGTGCTTGGGACGCCAAAAGAAATCTGGCCTAAGAAATTCACCCACTTAAATAAAGCTGGCATGCCAAATTATGCGATGTGGACTGAATGTGCCTTAGTTTGTGCCATCATTTTAATTGCGTCCTTTGGGATGTCTGATCCGTCTGCTTTCTACAATATTTTAACGTTGATGGCGAACGTTTCGATGACATTACCATATTTGTTCTTAATTTATGCCTTTCCTAAATTTAAGAAGACGCCTAATTTAGATCGGCCATTTGTGGCTTATAAATCACACGGCTTTACGTTATTTGTTACCATTGTTGTCTTTGTGATTATTTTAGGCGCAAACATCTTTACGATCTTCCAGCCTGCCATCGAAGGGCGTGGCTTCCAAGATACAATTTGGATGATCGCAGGCCCAATAGGCTTCTCAATCTTAAGTATTTTGATTTACCAACGCTATGCGCGTAAACAAAAAGCAGCGGGTAAATAACCGTTTTTAAACATGAATAAAACCGGGTGAGACGGAATTCATTTCCGTTTCACCCGGTTTTTTGATGCTTATTTTTCAGTTGCTGGCGTGGCGACAGACCGGCGAATTTTCAGTTGCGGCTGGTGCATGATGGAATTAAATGGTTTACCTTTGATTAGACTGAGAATGCCCCGGCCGGCTTCTTCGCCGACGCTCCGGCGATCATAGTGCATGGTGGTCAGGCTGGGTGTTAGGTAATAAGCAGAATCATAATCGTCAAAACCAATCAGTGAAATATCTTGGGGAACGTTGTAACCAGTTTGCTTTAATTTATCCAATACTTGAACGGCGAGCTCATCGTTATAGCAAGCGATGGCAGTGGGCCGTTTGTCCGCGGTTAAATAAAAATCGATTTTTTTGCTGATCACGCTAAATGGATCGTGGGAACTATACATAATGATGTTGCTTTGCGATAGATCAGCATTAGCTTCTTGGTATGCTTGAATGAAACCGTTCATGCGGTGGGTTCCTTGGCGATCATCTGCTTGAAAAACACCTAAAATTCGTTTGTGCCCCTGGCTTAAAACATAACGAATTAGTTTTTTCTCTGCTTTAGCGTCAGCGTTTTGAATCGATGGAAAATCTAATTCTGGGTATTCCGCGTTTAAAAATAAAATGGGAATTTGACTTTGCGCGATTCGTTGATAAATATCCAGATTAGGATTTGGTTTAGCACTTTCGCTGGGCTCCACAATTAAGCCAGCGACTTGAGAATCTAACATTTTAATTAAACTCAGCCGTTCCCGAGTTGGGTCGTTATGGGTGTTGGCCAATAGGAGTGAATAGTTTTCTTTATAGATAACGGCATCCACTTGGGAAATAATTTGTGGGAAAATATAATCCGCAATGTGCGTGCAGATTAAACCGATTGTTTTGCTTTCGGTATTGGCCCGCCATTTTTTATTCCAATCCTGAACGTACATTCCGCTGCCTTGTACTTTATAAATCAAGTGTTCGTGCTGCAACTCGGTTAATGCCCGGCGGACTGCGTAGCGTGATTTGTGAAATTGCCGCATGAGCTCATTTTCAGTCGGTAATTTATCATTAACCCGGTAAGTGCCAAACGTAATTTTATGCTTTAAATTTTCTTTAATCATAATGTAGTCGCTTTTCATTTTAAACTCCCCATAATTTATTTGAACAAATTATTCTTTCAAAAATAATTATGGCGTGATGCCGCTTAATTATTTTAGGTCACTACCATAAAATACACGATATTGAGCGATTCTTCAAGCTAAAACCGATTTATTTTCTAGTCGAACCAATTTGGCTAGTGTAAGCGATAAAAAAATAAATATTTTTTTGTTTTCATTTCGGCTGTGATAGGTAAAGGGCTTTCTTGAAATTAATCGCTGAATTTATCCGAACCAATTTTTATACCCGTTGACTTATTCGCATGAAAATCATATGCTGTAAGTGTTTACAGGAAACGGTTACGCTAAAAGCTTTAAATTAGATGACGTTTTAAGTCGTTTCAGTTTTTTATTAAGGGGGAAAGTTCAGTGGCAACAGAAAAAAAGATACCTAGTAGTTTTATCTATTTTTTCGGTTCATTTGGTGGTATTTTATTTGGTTATGATATTGGTGTCATGACCGGGGCGCTACCGTTTTTACAAAGCGATTGGAATTTAACCAACGCGTCGATTGTCGGCTGGATCACTTCAGCTGTGATGTTTGGTGCGATTTTTGGTGGTGCCGCTGCCGGGCAGCTTTCAGATAAATTTGGTCGGCGGAAAATGATTTTAGTTTCAGCTATTATTTTTGCAGTATTTTCAATTTTATCGATGGTTTCGCCTAATAACGGTCAATTTTACCTCATTATTGTCCGGATTCTTTTAGGCTTGGCTGTTGGGGCTGCCTCCGCTTTAGTTCCGGCTTACATGTCAGAAATGGCGCCGGCTAGAGTGCGGGGGAGTTTATCTGGACTTAACCAGACCATGATTGTTTCTGGTATGTTGTTGTCTTACATCATGGACTTCTTCTTAAAGGATTTGCCTGAAGCTTGGGGCTGGCGCTTAATGTTAGGGCTAGCTGCAGTACCAGCGATTATCCTTTATCTCGGTGTGCTACGCTTGCCGGAATCACCACGGTTTTTAATCAAAAACGGTAAAGTAGATCAAGCACGGCGTGTCTTGTCTTACATTCGTAATGACGACGAAATTGATGGTGAAATCAAACAGATCCAAGAAACTTCTTCTGAGGAAAAAGCAGCTTACAAGCAGTCGTCTTGGGCTTCCTTATTTAGTGGTAAGTATCGTTACTTAGTAATTGCTGGTGTTGGGGTTGCAGCCTTCCAGCAATTTCAAGGGGCTAACGCGATTTTCTACTACATTCCGTTAATTGTTGAAAAAGCTACGGGCAATGCTGCTAGTTCAGCATTACTGTGGCCAATTGTTCAAGGTGTTATTTTAGTCATTGGGTCATTGGTTTACATTGCTATCGCTGAAAAATTCAAGCGGCGGACCTTGTTAATGATGGGTGGTACCGTAATGGGCTTATCCTTCCTGTTGCCATCATTGATTAACAGTGTGGTTAAAAATGCCAATCCAATGATGATTGTCGTTTTCTTATCTATTTACGTTGCGTTTTATTCATTTACTTGGGCACCTTTGACATGGGTCCTTGTCGGTGAAATCTTCCCATTAGCCATTCGGGGTCGGGCATCTGGTTTAGCATCATCCTTTAATTGGATCGGTTCTTGGGCAGTTGGTTTATTATTCCCAGTGATGACAGCTTCCATGTCACAAGAAGCCGTATTTGCGATTTTCGGGATTATCTGTATCTTAGGTGTCTTGTTCATCCGCTTCCGCGTTCCGGAAACCAAAGGCTTAACTTTAGAGAAGATCGAAGAAGAAGGTATGAAACACAATAAGTAACGTCAAGCTTAAAGGAGGGCACAACATGAATATTGCAGAAATTGCCCAAATGATTCAATCTGGACAGACAACGCTTGGGATTGAACTTGGGTCAACGCAAATTAAATCGGTGTTGATCACCAAAGATTTTAAACCGATTGCTTCCGGTAGTTTTCTTTGGAAAAACAGCTTAAAAGATGGTGTGTGGACTTATTCGTTAAAAGATGTTTGGCAAGGCATCGAAAAAAGCTATGTGCAATTAGCTGCTGATGTTGCCAGCAAATATCATGTAAAAATTGAAAAAATTGGTGCGATTGGTGTCAGTGCCATGATGCATGGCTACTTAGCCTTTGATAAAAATGATCAACAGTTAGTGCCGTTTCGGACCTGGCGGAATACCATTACTGGCGATGCAGCTGAAGCATTAACTAAATTGTTCAACTTCAACATTCCGTTACGCTGGAGTATCGCCCATTTGTACCACGCGATTTTAAAAGTTGAGCCACACGTCAAAGATGTGGCTTACATCACCACTTTAGCTGGCTATGTTCACTGGCAATTATCCGGCCAGAAAAACATCGGTGTTGGTGATGCTTCTGGGATGTTTCCAATTGATGAAAAAGGTCAGTTTGATCAAAAACGGATCGCTCAATTTGATCAACTACCTAAAGTCAAGCCATATCCTTGGCAGTTGGCAGATATTTTACCAACAGTGCTTAAAGCAGGTCAAAGTGCTGGTGAATTAACTGCTAAAGGAGCCAAACTATTGGATCCTAGTGGTGCTTTACAACCAGGTAGCGTGATGGCACCGCCAGAAGGTGATGCTGGGACTGGGATGATCAGCACTAACAGTGTTCGGCTACGTACCGGTAATATTTCGGTGGGGACCTCCGCTTTTTCAATGGTTGTTTTAGACAAGCCATTGAAGCACGTTCACCGGGACATTGACATCGTTACGACGCCAGATGGTTTACCCGTTGCGATGGTGCACATCAATAATTGCTCATCAGACATCAATGCATGGGCAGATATTTTCAAAGAGTTTGCCGCACGGCTTGGCCATAACGTTAAACCAGATGAACTTTATGAAACCTTGTTCTTGGATGCAACCAAATCTGATCCTGATGCAGGGGGCTTAGTCAATTATGGCTATCTTTCTGGTGAACCGATTACTAAAACCCAAGAAGGGCGACCGCTTTTCGTGCGGACACCAAATAGCCACTTTACCTTAGCAAACTTCATGTTGGCGCAATTGTATTCTGCGTTTGCACCGTTAAAGATTGGGATGGATATTTTAACGCAAGAAGAAGGCATCACCACTGATGTGATGATTGCGCAAGGTGGTTTGTTCAAAACACCAGTTGTGGGTCAACAAGTCTTGTCTAACGCATTAAACGTACCAATCTCCGTCATGACCAACGCTAGTGTCGGTGGTCCTTGGGGCATGGCCGTCTTAGCACAATACGTCTTATCCGGTGCTAAGGAATCATTAGCTGATTACTTGGATGTGCACGTTTTCCCAGATTCAGAAATTATGACATTAAGTCCTGAACCGGCTAGTGTTGCTGGTTATCAAAAATATATCGACCGTTATCAGGCCGCTTTAGATGTTGAAAATCATGCAGATGTTTTAAAAGATCCGCAAAATCACGCAGAATAGGGTGAATTGAATGTTAGAAAAATTGAAACAAGAAGTGTATGACGCCAACATGCAGCTGCCCAAGTTAGATTTAGTCACGTTTACTTGGGGGAATGTTTCTGGTATTGACCGGGACAAAGGCTTGTTTGTCATTAAACCTTCTGGCGTTGCTTACGATCAGTTAAAACCAGAAGACATGGTGGTGGTTGATTTAAACGGTAAAGTCGTAGAAGGCAACCTGAACCCTTCCAGCGATACGCCGACCCACACTGTACTGTACAACAAGTTTCCAGATATTGGCGGGATTGTGCACACCCATTCGCCATGGGCAGTGGCCTTTGCCTCAGCTGGGTTAGATGTGCCCGCATTGAATACCACCCATGCCGATACTTTCTATGGTCCCGTACCGGTGTCTGATCCGTTAACCAAAGAAGAAATTGAAACGGCTTATGAAGAAAACACCGGTAAAGTCATCGTGCGGACGTTTAAAGAGCGAGGCATTGATGAAGCAGCAGTTCCGGCTGTGCTAGTTAACCAACACGGGCCATTTACTTGGGCAGCCACACCAGCCAAAGCGGTTTATAACGCTAAAGTTTTGGAAGTGGTAGCGGAAATGGATTACCACGCGTTAGAACTAGCAGGCCACGAACAAATTGGCGTTCCGCAATACTTGTTGGATAAGCATTATTACCGCAAACACGGCAAGAACGCCTATTACGGCCAAGATAACGCTAAGTCACAAACCCACGCTGCTCGCGAAAAATAAGGGCCAAGGTTAGTGACACTTAACTTATGTGTATCAATGTTATAAAAAATAGATGAAGGAGTGTTTTACATGTTAACAGTACCTAATTATGAATTTTGGTTTGTTGTTGGTAGTCAGCATCTTTATGGTGAAGAAACATTAAAGCATGTTGCGGAAGACGCTCAAAAAATTACAGACGGCTTAAATGAAAAAGGCAATTTGCCTTATAAGATTGTATTCAAAGAAGTTTTAACTACTGCAGATGAAATCACCAAGTTTATGAAGGAAGCAAACTATCAAGATAAAGTTGCCGGTGTCATTACTTGGATGCACACTTTCTCCCCAGCTAAAAACTGGATCCGCGGGACAAAATTATTGCAAAAACCATTGTTGCACTTAGCAACCCAATTCTTGAACAATATTCCTTATGACACCATCGACTTTGATTACATGAACTTAAACCAAAGTGCACATGGCGACCGTGAATATGGTTACATCAATGCCCGCTTAAACAAACGGAACAAAGTGATTTATGGTCACTGGGCAGACCCAGAAATCCAAAAGGAAATCGCTGATTGGGAAGACGTTGCCGTTGCTTACAATGAATCATTTAACTTAAAGGTTGCACGTTTTGGTGACAACATGCGTAACGTTGCGGTTACTGAAGGGGACAAGATCCAAGCACAAATTCAATTAGGCTGGACTGTTGACTACTTTGGTATCGGTGATTTAGTTGAAGAAATCAATAAAGTCACAGACGCAGATGTTGATAAAGAATATGCGGATTTGAAATCTAAGTATGAATTAGTCCAAGGCGACAATGATCCTAAGACTTACGAACACGCTGTTCGTTATCAATTGAAAGAATATATTGCCATGAAACGCTTCTTTGAACGCGGTGGCTACTCTGCCTTTACTACAAACTTCGAAGACCTGCACGGCATCGAAGAATTACAAGGCTTGGCTGCACAATTATTGATGCGTGATGGCTATGGCTTTGCCGGTGAAGGTGACTGGAAGACAGCCGCATTACTCCGGGTATTCAAGATCATGACGCATAACAAGAAGACTGCCTTTATGGAAGACTACACCCTTGACCTACGTAAAGGCCACGAAGCTATCTTAGGCTCTCACATGCTAGAAGTTGACCCATCCATCGCTTCCGAAAAACCACGGGTTGAAGTTCACCCATTGGATATCGGTGGCAAAGACGATCCAGCACGGTTAGTCTTCTCTGGTTCTGAAGGTGACGCTGTCGACGTTACCATGGCAGATTTCCGGGACGGTTTCAAAGTGATCAGCTACCCAGTTGACGCCCACAAAGCTGAAAAGGAAACACCACACTTACCAGTTGCTAAACAGATGTGGACACCAAAAGCTGGCTTGAAGAAAGGCGCTACTGAATGGATCCAACAAGGCGGCGGCCACCACACAGTCTTCTCATTTGCAGCTAGTGAACAACAAGTTGCTGATTTGATGACCATGTATGATGTTAACTTCTGCGAAATTAAGTAGTTGGTGATAGATGCCATAAACTCATTTAACAGCTAAAAATTGGTGCAATTCGCATAAGCGAGTTGCACCTTTTTTTGTTTGGAAGTGCTACCTACTATTGAACTAGCGCGTCAGCACTTAGTTATCCTCAACATTTACAAACACGTCTGATCATGCTATGATACTTGCATATAACAATTGATCAAAAACAAGCAGTAAGAGGAGTACAGTTGCGTGTACGCACAGCGAGTTGAGGGCGGTGGAAGCTCAACCTATGACGGGCGGCTGGAAAAACACTTACTGGGTTGCCAGCTGAAACAATTATTGTAGTAGGCTTCGCCGGCATCAATCCGTTAACATTGACAGCGTATGTTTGTACGCTTAAAGTGGTTTATTCGGTAAACAAATTGGGTGGTACCGCGAAAGTTGCCTTTCGTCCCTTGTCTAGGGGCGAAAGGCTTTTTGTTTACAGCGCGACAACATTGTTTTTAAAAATGGAGGTTAGAAAATGGAAACAACATTGATTAAGACATTGTATCAACAAGCGCAGCATGGAGATGATCAAGTTTGCGTTTTGGGTTGGTTGAAAACCATCCGGACGGCTAAAAAATTAAGTTTTTTGGAAGTTAATGATGGGTCGAGTTTGAAAAATGTGCAGGTCATTGTAGAAAAAGACATCGCTAACTATGATGAAATCACTAAGTTACCGATTAACAGTACGGTTAAAGTCACCGGCCAAGTGGTGGATACACCTAAAGCCAAACAGCCTTTTGAAATTCATGCGGCTGAATTAAGTGTAAAAGGGCAGTCTGATAGTGATTTTCCACTGCAAAAAAAGCGCCACTCGTTTGAATATTTGCGGACGCAAGCACATTTACGGCCGCGGACAAATACCTTTTACGCGGTCTTTAAGATTCGGTCGTTAGCTGCTTTTGCGGTTCATCAGTTTTTGCAAGAACACGGTTTCGTTTACGTCAACACCCCGATTATCACCAGTAGCGACGCGGAAGGTGCCGGGGATATGTTCCAAGTCACCACTTTAGATTTGAACAACTTACCTAAAACAGAGGCAGGTAAAGTGGATGAAAGTCAAGATTTCTTTAAAAAAGAAACTAACTTAACGGTGAGTGGGCAATTAACGGCTGAAGCGTTTGCCCTAGCTTTCCGGGATGTTTATACGTTTGGGCCGACTTTCCGGGCTGAAAACTCACATACACCGCGGCACGCCGCTGAATTTTGGATGATTGAGCCGGAAATGGCGTTTGCAGATTTACAAGCTGAAATGGCGTTATCTGAAAAACTATTGAAGTACGTGGTAGATTATTTAATGCAAAAAGCACCTGATGAATTGGCCTTTTTAGATGCTAACGTAGATGATGGGCTACTGGTACGGTTAAAGAAAACTAGTCAAGCAGATTTTGCCCAAATCACTTATACCAAAGCAATTGAATTGTTGGAAAAGGCGGATCGTTCTTTTGATTACCCAGTTAAATGGGGCATTGATCTGCAAACAGAACATGAACGTTATTTATCTGAAGAAGTTTACCAAAAGCCGGTATTCGTGACAGATTATCCTAAAGGCATCAAAGCGTTCTACATGCGGGACAATCCAGATGGTAAAACGGTTGCCGCAGCTGATTTATTAGTGCCGCGGATCGGTGAGTTAATCGGTGGTAGTCAGCGTGAGGAACGGCAAGCTGAATTAACTAAGAAGATTGGTGAATTTGACTTAAATCCAGCTGAATACCAGTGGTACTTGGATTTGCGTAAATACGGTGAAACAAAGCATGCTGGCTTCGGCATCGGTTTTGAACGCTTATTGATGTACGTTACTGGCATGGAAAACATTCGGGATGTGATTCCATTCCCACGGACACCAGGGAACGCAGAATTTTAAAATTGGCTATCAATATAAAAAGTCAGGGCAAATGTTGCCCTGACTTTTTTTAGTTATTTTAGTGACTTATTTAATCGCGCTGACTTTGCATTTTTATTTACACAGTATTTCAGCTCATGCTAAATTTTGTTTAAGAAAAGTTAAATACGAGGTGAAGCGATGAATTATTCGAGACGGCCAGTTTTAAAGAATACGTTGTATGCTTCTGGTGCTCTACTATTGTTAGTAGGTTCTAGTGTCCCAGCAAGCGCGGCAGTTGTTACGGGAGCAGTGCAGACTAGTTCGGCCACTGCCCGAACAGGATTAGCGGACATGTCAATTTTAGAAAATACCAGCTTGGTTTCGACAACTGGACAGGAAATTGCACCTAATGCAGCTGGTAATTATGATTTGGCACTGCAGTTTTCCGGAACCGGTTTAGCAGATGTGGGGCTGGTAGACAGTAAAGTGTTGGTCTACGTTTTGCCTGCAGAACTGCAAGGAAAGGTTTTAGATGGAGCAACAGTTGATATTCAGGCAGATTTATTGCCAGTGACGCCAGCTGATATTCCGGGGATCGATTTGCTATTTAACGCGGTTGAATTGGCTGTCAATGTGTTTGCGTCGGCTGTGGCGTTGACCGGGACCGATGTTAGTGGTTTGCAAGCGGCCGTTGAGGAATTAAAAGGATTAAAGGATTTAGGCAGCTACACTGCTACTTTACCAGCAACGATCAGTGGGGATGGCAAAGCCTTATCTGTTGATTTTACGCAGGGTTTAGGCAATTATTTTCACCAAGCTTATGCCACCTTATTTGGTAGTTTGCAGACAGCGGTCAATGGTATCGACTCTGCCAACCCGCTTGTTGAAGCGGCGTTAACGATTTTAAAAGAAAGTACGGATCCGTTGTTTAAATTAATTAACAGTATTGGTGATGCGACTTCTGATGTATTAAACGCCAGCATTAACGGTAATTTAATGGGGACAACTAAAGGCACGCTAAATTTGACGGTTTCGGAACCTAGTGCACCAACAGCAATTGTCCGAGCAGCTGCCATTGATGATGCCTTGCTTTCTGCTGATGTTTTATCGTTAGTAGAAACAGGGGGTGAAGCGGTGACGTTAAACTTTCAATTGCCAGAAGAAACACCGACGAATCCGTTGGAAGATTTTACGGTACCAGCTGCAACCTTTGAACCTATCCATCATGGCGCAAATACGTTGACCGGGAATTTAGCATTAGATGACTCGGTGCCAGCAGGAACGTCATTTGAAGCAGTGACGACACTGCCTAATGGTCAGCAAATTCGCACACCAATTGACAGTGATGGTCATTTTACAATTGAAACGGGAACAGTCAATGAAGGCGAATCCCTTCAGGTTCAGATTGTGGCAGTCAACGGCGATTTTAGCAAAGCGGGTGCTAGTACCACCGTCACTGTTGCTGCAGCTGAAACTGCGCCGCCAACTGACGAACCAGGTGCTGGTGATGATGGAGAACAAGATACGGATTCACCGGGGGACGCCGAGACACCAGGTGAAGGCGATGATTCAACTGACGAGGATCAGCCTACTGATGATGACGGTGAAGATGTTGCGCCGCCGACCGACGATGGTAATGATTTGGAAACGCAGCCAGATGAGGATTTAGATGCTGATAATGATGGGGATACCATACCCGATGATACTAACGACACTGGTAATGATGATTCACCGGTGCCAGATACTGACGAGGACGAGGGGAATCCGCCACCAGATACAGATGACGATGGCAATACCACGGATGATAATGGGGATACACCAACGGAACAACCAGAAACCGATGGCGACAGTGATGCTAATGATGACATGCCACCGGTAGCTAATCCAGATGATGACACAACGACGACGCGGCCGGATGGTGAAACGGAGGGGACTGACATTAAGCCAGAGGGGACACGCCCACCAGAAAATGATGTGTCGAACACAGAAACGGGAAATTCTGATAGTACAACAGATAGCCCACTGATTGATTATCAAGTTAGCCAGCCTAGTTTGGATCCGGTAAAACATGGGGATGTGCAAATTAGTGGTACCGTGGCTTCAGATGCTACCACACCAGCACAGACGCATTTTGAGACGGTTGCGACTTTACCTTCTGGCCAACAAGTGACAACCACCACTGAAAGTAACGGACGCTTCACGTTAAAAACAGGTCATTTAGCAGCTGGTCAACGGGTTGTCGTCCATACAGTTGCGCACAATAACGGCCACACGCGGCAAAGCAACCCGGTGACGATCATTGTTGATCCGGCAATGACCAGTTATCAGACGCCAGGAGGGTCACAACCACTTTCTGGACAAGCGCATAATCGTTTAGCGCGAGCATTTGAAGCTAGTGGTCAAACTGATGCAGCGCAGGCTAATCAAAAGCAAACTGCTGCTAAAACAGCACAACGGCTACCCCAAACTGGAGAGCGCCACTATGGCATTTTAGCCGTCATCGGCGGTGGTTTGCTGATTATTGCAGCCGCCTTAGGTATTGATAAATGGCGGCAGCGGTAGTGGTTAGATTTAAAAAAGATCAACCAGCAGTTAAGGCATCACTGTTGGTTGATCTTTTTTTATTCATTAGGGCGGCACTATGTAACGTCACTAATCACTGGCAATGGTTTCAGCTGGTAACCGCATAATTTGTTGGTGTGCGTGCCGTTGAATAATCACTTTTTCGGGTAAAATCAGCGTGGCATCCATTAATTCCAGCGAAAATTGTTGGTCTGTGAGTTGCGGACAATAAATTTCACAGTGCTGACCTTTTTTCTTAATGATAAAGCTAAGGTTAGTCGGTAGATGATTGACTTCGGTTTTTAATAAATCATAATAATTCCAGAGATAATTCGTAAAATAAAGGGGTAGCTCGACACGAATGCCTGCTGAAAGCTGCCGCGTTGCTGGTCGCTTGGAAAAAATAAAATCACATCCCTAAATAAATTACAATTGATGTTACGCCCATTCTAGGCAATTATGCAGCGAAACACCAGTTAAAAGTCCCGATGTCATCGAATTGACATCTGATGCTAATCTGTTTGTTTAGTGATGTCATTGAATTGACTTATTTAGGTTTACGGGCGTGCCGCATGTTGGTGGGCGCTTTTTCCAAATGGGTTTGCAGCCATGGGTTAAACTGGTGGTGCGACCAAAGGGCAGCACGTAACCATAAATACCCTAACAGTAAACCAGCAACAGTATCGCTTGGATAGTGGGCGCCTAAGTAAATCCGCGCACACAAGACTAATCCGAGCCAAATACCGGCTAAAAGGAGACACCCCGCACGTTGCCAAAGATGCGGTAGCGATTTGGTGAATAAATAAAGCAATAAACTGATGATCATCACTGCCGTAAAAACATGGCCACTAGGGAAACTATAGCCAGTTTCACTGGTTAAAACGTGTGTAGTGGGCCGTGGTCGGGCCACTAAATGTTTTAGTAACCATGAAATGACGGCACCAGCTAGAAAAGTTGTCCCGCTCCAAACAGCCGCCGCTCGTTGGTGAAAGTACCAGAGGCCGCCGGCAAGGAGGATGGCATAGATTAGTGCAAAAGTGGGTTGTGCGATGACACTGATTAAGCGAAACATGAAAGTGCGCGTCGGCGTTACTTTGGTTTGCAACGGGTAAGCTAGCCAGTGATCGACTACTTGCAATGGTGTCACTTGAAAATGGGCGAGCAGTGCAAGGATCACTAAACAGACGGTTACCGTAAATAACGCAGGTAGTCGGTGCTTTTTTTGTGGTTTCAATGGTTTAACTTCCTTTTTTTACAATAGTTTAAACAATGATAAGATTCCCAAATCTTAATTCAATGCATTAAAACTAACCATAACAAATGAAATTAAAAATTTGCTAAAGTTTTTGCCAATTTTAAGCAAAAAGCTGATAAAAATAGCGAGCGTCCATAAATGGGCGTTCGCTATAATTGATTAACGACAAACTTGATTAATTGAGTTGTTGCAAAAGTTTTTCCAGTTCATCAAGACGTTGCTCGAACACTTTAAAAGCGTGTTGTAGGTAATCTGGTTTAGTCATATCTACGCCAGCTTTTTGCATAATGTCAATTGGATAAGCGCAACTACCAGACTTCAAATAATTAATGTAAGCAGTACGGTCACTGTGTTTACCGTTGATAATTTTATCGGCTAACGTTGTGGCTGCTGCAAAGCCCGTCGCGTATTGGTAAACGTAATAATTGAAGTAGAAGTGCGGAATTCGCGACCACTCTAATGCGATTTCAGCATCATTGGTAATCGCTGGGCCGTAGTACTTCTTGTTAAGTTTGCCGTAATAATCTGCTAAGTGTTCAGCAGTTAACGGTACACCTTTGGCATCTTCGGTGTGAATGAATTGTTCAAATTCTGCAAATTGGGTTTGCCGGAAAATGGTGCCTTTAAAGCCATCTAAGTAATAGTTCAAAATGTAGGCCCGAGTACGTGGATCGGTTTGTTGTTTCAGCAAGTAATCGGTCAATAAATTCTCGTTGGTAGTTGAGGCAATTTCAGCAACAAAGATTGCATAGTCCCCATAAATGTAAGGCTGATTGTGGTGGGTATAATAACTGTGAACTGAGTGTCCCATTTCGTGGATCAGCGTGTACAAGTTGTTTAAATTATCTTGCCAGTTGAGAAGAATGTAAGGGTTCGTGTCATACATACCAGAAGAATAAGCACCACTGGTTTTACCTTTATTTTCAACAACATCGACCCACCGGTTGTTCAATGCTTCTTTGACAATACTGTTATATTCGCGTCCTAAAACTTTAGTGACTTTAAGGACTTCAGCTTTTGCCTGTGGATAAGTGTAAGCTAGGCTAGGTTGCCCGGTTAACGGTGTGTACAGGTCATACATGTGCAGTTCCTTCAATCCCAAAACTTTTTTACGTAACGCGACGTAGCGATGCAGTAGGGGAAGGTGCTGTTCAACTTGATTAACTAAGGTTTCATAAACGCTTTCGGGAATATGGTTAGCTGCTAATGCTGCTTGGCGCGCTGAATCGTAGTGGTGGACGCGTGCTTGATAATTATGCATTTTAACGTGGGCCGCTAAAGTCGACGCTAAGGTATTCCGAAATTGACCATAAACGCGATAAAGTTCTTGGAAGGCTTGTTTGCGGACTTGGCGATCAGTGGACTCAATTAAAGTACCGTAGACGCCTTGTGATAACTGAATATCGTTGCCATGGGCATCTTTGACCGTTGGAAAAGGCAAATCAACGTCATTTAAGGTGTTGAATATGTCTGCAGACGCGTCAAAGATATCACTTGCGCCAGCTAATAACGCTTCAGCATCAGCAGAAAGCACGTGCTTACGAGTAGCCGTCACACTTTCCAAATAATGTTGGTAGACTTGCAAGTTGCTGTTGCTATCAATATCGGCTTGCAATTTTTCTTCTGGGATGGCTAATAATTCAGGTTCTAAAAAAGAAGTTTGTGCTGCAACTTGTGCAAGCAAGCTTCCTGCACGCTGGGACATGGCTTGGTAGGTTGGATTGTTATTATCTTGGTTGTGTTTTAAGTCTGCATAAACATAAAGTTTTTCCAATTTACGGTAAAGATCAAAAATTTCATCTAAGCCTTTGCTTAGGTCTTGTGCATTAGCACCAAGTGTGCCCTTTAAGTGGGCCGCTTGCTTGCCTAAAGCAGTGACTTCTTTAAAAGCAGCTTCCCAAGCGTCATCGTTAGGATAAACGGTAGTTAAATCCCAAGTTAGCGCTTCTGGTACCTGCTCACGTTGTGGCAATTCTTTTGCCATTTAAATGCCTCCTAAAATTGTAGTTGAAAATTAAAATTAATCCTTAAATATGACTAGATACGCATTAATGATAGCATAGATAGGTTTTTAAATGCAGGTTGTGCGGCTCATCAAGGTATAAAAAAAGCACTCGGAAAACCGAGTGCTTTTAAGAGCAAAAACTGAATCTTACCACCAGCCATGAGCTTGACGGAAGGCAACAGCGCCGCCGACACTACCATAGCGGGAAGTTGCGTAATTTAACATACCAGCGGTTTGACTAGCAACTGAACCATAGCCCCAGCCTTCTTTAGTTTGGCCTAAACCGTGGTAGCCATTTGGTGAAACGGCGTTCGGGTTGCCACCAGATTCTGGTTGAACAACTGTGTTCCATAATGCGTCAGTACCACCAGCGGCGATAAACTGAGAATATGTAGAACCACCAGTAGAAGCAGCTTGTTTAGTTGCTGCATTTGAAGCTTGTTGTGTTTGTGCAGTTTGTTGGACTGAAGCTGCTTGCTGTTGTGCTTGTGCGGCACTAGCTTGTTGCTGTGCTTGTGCAGCTTGTTGAACTTGTGCGTTATTGTTAGTTGTTTGTGTCTGAGTTTGTGTTGTATTAGTTGTTTGTGTCTTTTCTGAATCAGGAATATCGTACTTTTGGCCAGCGAAGATCAAATGCGTATCTGAATTGATGTTATTTGCTTTTTCAATGCTGTTGATCGAAACACCATATTCGTCAGCTAGCTTGGAAACTGTGTCACCAGATTGAGCTGTTACTGTAGCAGCTTGTGCTTGTTGTGCACCAACAATGAACAAACCTGCAGCACCAGCTGTTGTGAACATTAACATCTTTGCGCGTTTACTTAATAAAATAATCAATCACTCCTAAAGGATTTTTATGTTTTAATTGCGATATTTTTAACTTTAACCGGTGACGCTTTGTGCTGTCATCGATTCAACAGTGCCCATTATAAGCGTAGACTGTAACAATCCAATACCAACAGTGTTACAAAATGGTGCTGTTTT
The DNA here is from genome assembly GCF_001436505.1 of Loigolactobacillus rennini DSM 20253. Lineage (GTDB taxonomy): Bacteria > Bacillota > Bacilli > Lactobacillales > Lactobacillaceae > Loigolactobacillus > Loigolactobacillus rennini. The sequence continues at coordinate 84,901 of NZ_AYYI01000005.1, forward strand.
GAAATATCGTCATACTTTTGTAACATCACGTAATGGAAAAATGAGGGAATCCTACGCCTTAGGTCTTAATAAAAAGTTAAATTTGGTGAAATGTTACAGAAAAAGCGAAAAAATTTTGACTTTTTTTTATTTTTTTCTTTAAATTTCTAACGCTTTGCGCATTAATTAACAAATTTCCTGCTTTTTAGCATTAATTTAACAAAAAGATGACAGCTATTACTGAATTGCAAAGGTGTTAGGAGTAAAACACTGATGTTAGCGCTTTTATTCACAAAATGAACGTCACGCTTCTATTATATAGTTGTAAAAATCAGTTTTAAATTAAATGCGAAGCTAAATAGCGGCTTGTGACTATTACCGGTCACAAACCGCTACTATCATAAAAATAACATTTTTGACTAAAGGAGAAAACGTGGAACGACTTTAGAATAACACGTTTTAAGCGAAAATCAATAAAGCGCTAACATTTTAAGGGATATCCCTAACGGAGTGTTGCGCTAAACTTGAACTAGCGTGGACTAATTTATTGACAAACTAGCTAAAGCGTTGCCACAATAAACGTGATTAGTTAAGGAGGAAAAAAGATGACATACAGTATTAGTGGTGCAACTGGACATTTAGGCCGGCAAATTATTGCGCAACTCAGTCGGCTGGTACCTGCAACTCAAATTACCTTAGGCGTTCACACGTTAAGTAAGGCCAAAGCATTTGCTGCTGCGGGAATGGGAATTGTTCCTATTGATTACCAAGAACCTACTTCTTTACAAAACTTATTACTAGACTGCGATGTTTTTATTTATATTCCTAGTAAAAGTCAAACCAGTTTCCAGCGTGTGGAAGAATCTGAAAATGTCTTGCAGGCAGTTGAAAAAAGCAATATTAAACATTTGATTGTGATGGGCTTTATTGCAGATCAGGTAAATAATCCGTTTGCGTTATCAGCGTTTTATGGTTATGCGCCGCGGCGACTGGCGCAAACAGACATTCCGTATACGATTTTGCGCAATGCGCTATACGCTGATCCTTTAGTTCCTTATTTACCAGAACTGGTTCAGCGGCAGCACGTGATCTATCCAATGGCGGATAAGGCCTTGACGTTTATCGGACAAAAGGATAGTGCGGCGGCATTTGCCAAAGTTGCGACCACACCTGCTTTGCAGCAAAATGGTCGCATTTATACTTTGACGCAAACACGGCACTATACCATGCCGGAACTGGCAGCCGTTTTATCCCAAGTTTCAGGACGACCAATTGATTATCAGCCGGTGACCTTAACTGAATTTGCACAACTGTACAATCAAAATGGGGAAGGTAAAATGCTAGCTTCCATGTATGCAGGCGGTGCGCGCGGCTTGTTACAAGAAGTCAGTGGCGATTACCAAACAATTATGGGTCATCCAGCGCAGTCACTACCTGAATTTATGCAAGCAGCAGTTGCTAACGAATCATTTTAGTTTCTACTATAATAAGTGGGCTACAAAAGCACCGTGAAATTTATCGGTTATTAACGACAAATCTCAGGGTGCTTTTTGGTTTGTAACCGTTTTAACAAGCGTTTATGTCAATTCTATGCGCTTTTTTTATACATTTTTGCAACATTTTTTATATGATTAAACGTCGTATGGACTATGAAAAGGGTGTGTTTTAAGTAGTTGACTATAAAAAATCAATTCTTTAATGCCATTGGTTAAACGTTGGGCGTAGTAATCACCGGAGGGAGCTGTTGCTAAGAGGCGCCCATCTGCGGCAAAGTTATCATTAACCTGTGAAATTAAGATTGGATTAGGTAACACTAACGTTTTTAGCATTTGCAGAATTGGAACTAATGATTCCGCTGCTAACACGCCACCATCTGAATAGGAAGTGTAGCTAAGAATTTGAACAGGTTTGCGGGCAACTTCAGGACCCACGTAGTCTAATGCATTTTTAAGCTCACCCGGTAAAGCATGATCATATTCCGGGGTTAAGATGAGGTAACCATCGGCTTGTTTCAAAGCATTAAGCCAGTTTTTTTCGTTAGTAGTCAGGTCAGTTAGCGGTTGTGCTAGCGGTGTTTCAGAATGATTATAGAAAGGAAGCTGGTACTTTTTTAAATCCAGCCATTGATAATCAATGTTGTCCATTTTTGGTGCGTGTTGTTTTAAATAGTCGAAAATGAACTGTCCAGCAGCAACTTTTCTAGTGCTGCCTAAAATGATTGCGATTTGCGTCATAATGGATACCTTCTTTATACATATTTTATATATTTCATTATCAGGATAACAGCCGGCAAAACAAAAAGCAACGACTTAGATCGTCGCAATTGTGTAATAAAACACAAGCGATTTTTAAAATAAATGTTAACAAATTCATGGACTTTTTATAATAAATTTTATATAATGCATCTGTAAGCGATTCCATCAGTGGATCTAATTTGTACGCTTGGTTAATTTGCTGTTGATTCATTGATTGGCTTGGAAATAACCTGTGATTTATTAGAAAGTAGGGAGTTCATATGACTTATCGTCGTGTAACAAAAACAGATGTTGACGCACTACGGGAGATTGTTTCGGCAGACCGGGTCATTTATCCGGCCACAACGCATTATGATCATGACCAGTTTAAACAAGTGCGTAGTTTACCTGACGTTGCCGTACAACCGCAAACCAACGCGGAAGTTGCCGCAATCTTACGCTACGCTAATGAGCATTTGATACCAGTCACAGTACGTGGAAATGCGACTGGTTTGATGGGCGCCAATGTTCCGATGGCTCAAGGTATTGATATTGACATGATTAAAATGAATAAAGTACTAGAATATGATCCAGACAATTTGACCTTGACGGTGCAAAACGGTTTCCGGATTCGCGATATTAATGAATATCTAGCTGACAAACCATTTACTTATATTCCTGCGCCAGCCATGAAATGGGCAACCATTGGTGGCAATGCCAGCACCAATGCTGGGGGCATGCGCGCTGTTAAGTATGGCACAACCCGGGAACACATTCGGGGAATTACCGTGGTGATGGTAGACGGCACCATTCAGCATTTTGGTGGCAAGACGGTTAAAAATAGTTCGGGCTATGATTTACGTGATTTAATTGTGGGTAGTGAAGGGACTTTAGCAGTGATTACCGAATTGATTTTGCGCCTAGTTCCACGGCCGCCCGTTAATTTGGATGTGTTAGTGCCGTTTGTCAACGTTAAAAAGGCCATTAGCGTCGTACCTAAAATTTTGCAAGCCGGTTTAGTGCCCGCGGGATTAGAATTCTTTAGTCGGGAAACCATTAAATATTGGGAAAATTATACCCAGCAGCCATTTATGGATCATACTGGCGATGGCTACTTGTTGGTCACATTTGATGGTCACGATGAAGCAGTGGTGCAGCGTGATTTAGATAAGGCACTGCAAATTGCCAAAGATAATGGGGCTTTAGCACCGATTCGGATGGGGGATGAAGCACATCGGGTCGCTGTCTGGAAAACTCGGAACCAGTTGTTGACGGCGATTCAGCAAACTACCACGGCAATCGATGAAATTGACGTGGTGGTACCAATTAGCCAAATTCCGCGTGTATTGGATAAGGTGGCTGCATTACAAGATAGTGAACAGGTCCGGATGCCTAATTTTGGTCATGCTGGGGATGGTAATTTACACATCTATATGTGCAAAGATGATTATTCACGTGCTGAATTTGCTGGTAAAGTGGATCGAATCATTCGGCAATTGTATGCGACTGCCCGTAAATTAGGTGGCGAAATGTCAGGTGAACATGGCATTGGTTTTGCGCGGGAGCCTTATTTTGAAGCTTATTATGGACAAGACAAAGTACAATTATTGCAAAAGATTAAATCAGTGTTTGATCCCAACCACATTTTAAATCCGTATAAAGTTTTTCCGACTGTTGGGCCCAATCGGCAAGCTAATCGTTCATTAGACGTTAACGACATTAAGCCCAAACAATAGCTAAATGTTTGCTGCTGTTTTTAGCAGGCAGCATAAAAAGTGCCCCGCTAGTAAATAAAAATGACAAACCACGTTTAGTACGTGATTTGCCATTTTAGGTTACCTGATTAAGATTGTGAAATTAAGGCTTGCAAATGGAAATTAATCCATGCTAGTTTTCGTTTCAACCCAATGCTTGAGTAAATAAACATTGATCGCTGACATCACGATGACTGACAATAAAAAGTCGCCGGAACTTAAATATAAGCCTAATAAAACGTTGGTATCCGTCGGTGCCGCTAATCCGAAGCCGCTTAGCAGCCATTGAGAAAAGGCCTGCACACCGCTGTCAATCCAGTTTCCCGCAAATAACGTGATGATAATGACCGCAATAATTAAAATGAAGCGGAAAAGCTTTTGCCGGATAGTGGGTAAAAACGCGCTGATGGTTATGGTGACGAAGTGAATTAACGTGATAAACACCCAAGTGAATAATAATAAGCTTATGAAAATTAGGACACCGCCGGTTAAATATTGCCAAGCTTCTGCCGGAAAATCAAACGAGGCTTCACCATCAATAAAGAATTTGAGTGCACTAACTGCTAATAGAATCACTTGCAAAACCATAAAGTATAAATAGCTGAGAAATGTTGCGGCTACATTAGCGCAGTAAAGCTTGGTGTCAGAAGTTGGAATTAATCGATAACTGTTCGCAACCCAGCTACGTTCCATTTTTTGAGCTAGCAGCACAAACACAACAAATCCTGCAACACTACCGTAGCCCAAGGTTAAGGAAGATGGCAAACTATCTGACCAGCTACCTTTAAATAAATTATAAATACCAGTTAAAATGATAAAAATAAGTTCAATGCCCACGGCACCATGGATAATTCTAGCTTTTTGCCGCCAAAAAGTTTTAATTAAACTGCCTGTACTAGTCATGCTCGTTTTCCCCCTCGTAAAAACTTTCGTAATAATCTTCAATGCTTTGATTATGCTTTTCCCGGATGGTGTCGGCTTTTTCTTGTGCGACAACCGTTTGGTGCTGCACCACAATGACTTGGTCCAACAAATTGGCGATGTCAGTAACGTGGTGATCACTGATTAAAATGGTGGCCATTTCTGGTTTCCACTGAATGATGCTGGCGATGATCTTTTTACGGTTCATACTGTCAATACCGTTAAACGGCTCGTCTAGCAGGTATAGTTGGACATGGCGAGCAAAGGTAATCGCAATGGTGAATTTACGTTGATTACCTTTAGATAACTGGTTTAACCGTTTTTGTAGATCTAATTCCAGCTGCTGTGCTAATTTATCAAAATCTGCGCGGACAAAATCGGGATAAACCCGGTCGTAAAAATCAGCGATCTGGTTTAATTTCATGCCTGGGTTAAGCCCAGCCAGCTGTTCGCTAAAGCTGACCATGCTCTTGCGAATCGAGGCAGCTGTTTCATCGTTTAAGCGAATTTCCCCGTGGAATTCTGTTGCACTACCAGCGATCAGTCGCATTAAAGTGGTTTTTCCGGCGCCGTTAGCACCTAGTAAACCAATAATGGCATTGTGCGGTAAAGTCAGTGATAAATCAGTTAAAATGGTGTGCATGTTACGTTTATAGGATAAATCCTTGATAGCTAGTAAGTCAGTCATGTGACTGCTCCTTTCGTTGGTCGATATAATTGGTTAAATATTGAATCATTTCGTCTGGGGTAATTTGCAATTCGGCTAGGCGATCGTACACCATGGCGAGTTGACCTTCCACCACTCGGCGTCTGAGATCCACCAATACGGAAATATCTGTCGTCACAAAATTTCCTTTGCCGCGTTGTGGCTTTAAGATACCTTCGTTGACTAACTCGCTGAGTGCCCGCTGGACAGTATTGACATTAACCGTCAATTTGACAGCTAATTGTCGTACTGCTGGTAATTTAGCGCCTGGTTTCAGCCGATTAACAATGATCTCTTTGTAAATATACTGTTTAATTTGGTAATAGATCGGCACTTTATCGTCAAATTCCATTCCGGCCCCTCCTAACTAGTGTATTAGCTTACTGTTACACTATAACTTGATGCTTAAATTTTTGCAAGTTTAAACGGTAAAATCAGTCTAAAGTTAGAGAAATGGTTCGGTTGGAAGACGGTAAAGGGCGACTGTTGCTGCCAATAGTGACGAATTAGAAATTGCTAAGCTGGTGTGAAAGTGTGTTTCTTTTTTTATGTTGTAAAAATAATGATAAAAAGTTAAAAATAAAGTTAAAACTTGATCGCAATCAAATCTAGTTAAACGTTTTCATTAAAATAAGTGTATACTAATTAATTGTGAGCAGGAATTTTGAATAAACTGTTTACATTTTAGATAAAACTATTATACTTAATTTATATATTATAAATTAACATTTTTGTTTAGGAGGAATTTAGATATGGCACAAACGATCAAAGCAGCCGATGCGGCTTTTAAAGTCATCGAAGAATGGGGCGTTGATCACGTTTACGGATATCCCGGGGGTTCTTTTGACGATGGAATGAATGCGCTTCACAATCGTAAGGACACCATGAAATTCATTCAGGTTCGGCATGAAGAAGCTGGCGCCTTGTCTGCCGCTGCTGAAGCTAAATTGACTGGTAAGCTTGGAGTTGCAATCGGTTCCGCAGGCCCTGGCGCAGTTCATTTGATGAATGGGTTATACGATGCAAAGCATGACCACGCACCAGTTTTGGCATTGGTGGCACAAGTCCCACAAGCACGGATGAACATTGACTTTTTCCAAGCAATTGATGAAGGACCGATTTTTGATGATGTTGCAGTGTTCAACCGGACTGCAACAACCGCTAAAGGATTGCCAGCTTTGATCGATACTGCCATTCGTCAAGCTTATAAGTACAATGGTGTGTCCGTTGTCATTATTCCAAAGAACTTAGGCTGGACAGACATTCCGGACACTTACATTTCTAACGCGAAAAATCACGTTGCACCGATTATGCCAGAACCAGATCCAGCTGCAATTGATAAAGCAGTTGATTTGATTAAAGCAGCTAAGAAACCAATGATTTACTTTGGTATCGGTGCTAAAAACGCGGGACCAGAATTAAAGGCAGTGTCTGAGAAGTTTAAGATGCCATTAGTTTCGACTGTCATTGCAAAGGGCATCGTTGAGGACACCTACCCAGGTTACATCGGTTCTACTGGTCGGCCGGCTGGGAAACCAGGTTCTGAATTAGGCTTTAATACAGACTTAATCCTTTGGGTTGGGAACGATTCACCATTTAGTATCTTCTTGTTCAATCCAAAGGCGAAAGTGATCCAAGTAGACACGGACAGCGAAAAATTAGGCAAACGTCACCAAATCGATGTGCCAATTTTAGCTGATGCCAAAAAGACGTTGGTAGCATTAGCCGCAAAGGGTGATACTTTAGAACCTTCAGACTTTTACCGTGCTGCTAAGGCTAACCAAAAAGACTGGCGCGCTTGGCAAGATAGCTTTATTGATGACAAAGAAGAACCTTTGCGTCCAGAACCGATTTTTGCTGCTATCAACAAATATGCCGCTGACGATGCTGTCTTTGGCATCGATGTTGGGAACGTCAACATCAACTTCATGCGGTTAATGGATTTGAAGACCACACAAAAATGGACAACTTCTGGCCAATACGCAACTATGGGCTATGGCTTACCAGCCGCAGTTGCTGCTAAAGTAGCTTACCCTGATCGGCAAGTCTTCAGTTTAAGTGGTGACGGTGGTTTTGCCATGATGTCGCAAGAAATCTTAACGGCCGTTAAGTATCATTTGCACACCATCAACGTGGTCTTCAGTAATCAAACTTTAGGCTACATTGAAGCTGAACAACGTGATGATACGCACCAACCACTATCTGGTGTTGATTTAATTGACACAGATTGGGCAACTGTCGCTAAGGGCATGGGTGCTAAAGGCTATACCATTCGTAGTTGGGATGATATTGATTCTGTCTTTAAAGCTGCAGTTGCCGCTGATGGCCCAGTTGTGATTGACGTTAAATTAACTGGTGCAATGCCATTGACAACACAACACATGTACATCGATCCAAGCTGGCAAGATCCAGAAAAGGTTCAAGAATTTGTCAAGAAGTACCAGGCAGAAGACTTGAAACCATTTAGCACGTACATGAAAGAAGCCGCTGAAGGCAAGATTTAAAGTTGGATTTAGTTTGAAAGGGTCAAGGTCATGAGACAAGCAGCACGTGTGGTCCATTTGATGGGGACTGTGATCAAATTACAAGTTGTGTTTTCCCAACCAGAACCGATTTTAACTGAATTAGTGCACCGGTTAAAAATTTATGAACACCGGTTTAGCGCCAATGCAGATGATTCTGAATTGATGGCGATCGCCCATCAAGCTGGAAAACATCCGGTAAAGGTGCATCCAGATTTGTACCAATTGATTAAAATTGGCCAACAGCAGAGTTGTTTGCCAAATAGCCGGTTGAACATTGCCATCGGACCGCTGGTGCAAACTTGGCGGATTGGTTTTAGCGATGCGAAACTACCTCAGTCAGCTGAAATTAAAGCAGCACTGACTAAAACTGACCCGCATGCCATTATTTTAGATGACACGGCACAAACCGTTTATTTAAAAAAAGTGGGAATGGCGCTTGATTTAGGATCGCTGGCTAAAGGCTACATCGCAGATTTGCTGATCACTTATTTAAAGCGAGTGGGTGTCACGTCCGCGCTGTTAAATTTAGGTGGTAACGTTTATGCACTGGGGCCGATGCGACAGCATCAAGATCAGCTTTGGCGAATTGGTATTCAAGATCCTGCCCAGCCGCGAGGTAATTATAAAACCATTGTTAAGGTCCAAAATCGTTCAGTTGTCACTTCAGGGATTTATGAACGGCAATTGAAGGTTGGTGGTAAAACTTATCACCACATTTTGGATCCGCAAACCGGGTACCCGATGAAAACTGATGTGGCCAGTATTACGGTGATTTCGCCATGGTCACTTGATGGTGAATTGTGGACCACGCGTCTGTTTGGACAATCACAGGCAGTGATTTTAGCTAAACTACGACAATTACCGAGTATTGAAGGCATTGTCATTAATCAAGATGGTACGATGGCGACGACCTGGGCATAAACGGTCTGTGAAAACGATTGCGCACCCTGTTTAGCGTTTGTTATACTTGAATCAGTGAGCCAATTGACCTTTTGACGACTAATAGTCACCATTTGATTGCGAAGGGAGCAGTTAAAATGAGCGAAGAGAAAAAACAAGATGATATGGTTGAAGATTTAAATGCAACTGGAAAAATTGATACTACTATTGAAGGCGTTTCGAAGTCGGATGACCAATGGGTAGAAAAGGCAGCGAAAAAAGTGAACGCCGTTGAAGGCAACACTTATGTGAAATTGGATCGCGGTCTACTAACGGTTGATCAGTTGAATTATTTCTTAAATTCAATGCCATTGGAATTAACCTATGCAGATAGTAATAATCAATTTCTCTACTATAATAATATGATGCCAACGGAAAAAATGTTGGCATCCCGGACACCAGAACAAGTTGGGGAGGCATTGGTTAACTGTCATCCTAAACGAGCGCAAAAGCACGTTGCACAAGCAATTCATGCTTTGCGTACTGGTGAAACTGACGAGATTAAAATGCGGGTACCAACCGGCCCGGATAAATGCATCATGCATTATTACCGGGCAATGCACGATAAAAAAGGTGACTATGCTGGAGTTAACGAATATGTCCTAGACTTAATGCCAGTTATTAAGTGGTATTTAGAAAAAACTGGACAAAAATTAGTGGCCGACCCAGATGCCGGCTCTAGCGCTTCACTTCAAGATCAACCAGATGACACATCCAGTGCGTCAGTCGATGACGAAAAGAAAGAAAACTTAGTCGACGACGCATCCAGCGCATCGGTAAATGATTAGAGTGGTAGAGTGATTGATGTGCCGGTTAGCTTTTGAGTACTAGCCTAAAAAGCTGGCACATCAATCACGTTTAAATGGGCGTTGGCAGGTAACTGCCAAGAAGTGGTTAGCTTTTGAGTATTATTTTAAAAGGGACAGATGATTTGACCTGCAAATCATCTGTCCCTTTTATTTCCATCGTTGATTGAATTTTAAGCAGCGTTGCCACGCCTAATTTCGTGTTGAACTGCACAACTACAAATTAGGGTTTCTGTCAGTATAATCGCATTATAGATTATGATATAATATTAGTATATTATTTGTTGGATAAATATAGGATATTATATAAACAGACAACAATTGCTCAAGGACCAATAAACAAATAAGTTTGAGCAAAGCTAGCTTGTTCACTTGCTAGCATGCAAAGAAAGAATGACAACGGGAACGTGATGACAATGAATATTGCTTATTTTGTAAAAACACGTAAGGCGATGGGATTATCGCAAAAAGAATTATGTGCAGGTATCTGTACGCAAGCAACGCTAAGCCGATTTGAAAAAAACGGTCAAGTACCGGCAATTAAAATCTTAATCCGGCTATGCAACCGGTTGAACCTAAGCCTGGCTGATCTTTTTCCTAAGGTTGAACAAGCCAGTAGTGCGTTGAATCAGAAAATGACGGATGTTGAATTTAAATTGATTACCATGGATTATCAATCGGCACAACAAGCTTTGCAGCAAATTGATTTTGATCAAATTACAAATGATGATCAGCGTCTGCGCTACCTTTATTTATCGGGGTACTTAACGACTTTATTGGCAGGTAAGAATACAGATGCTTTATTTGCGTTTAGTCAAATTCTGACCAGTCAAGCAAAAGAGCACACGGAAATTTACAACTTATTAGCGCTGACTGGCTCAGGGATGATTTATGCACAAAAACAAGAAAACGAAAAAGCTGATTTTTATTTCAATCGGGTCTTGAAGGAAATTTATGATTATAAAATCCACACCACAACGGATATTTGGCGGGTATTAAACATCGTTTATAATTGTGGTAAATTTTACTCTGAAGTCCAAGAGTACGAAACTAGCGATGCACTGCTGAATTACGCTTATAAGATTTGCGCGGATAACCATGTGACTTATTATTTAGCTCGAGTGGTTTTTCGTTTAGCGAAAAATAAATACGCACAACATCAACCAATAACAGAAATTTATGCCGATTTAAATGATAGCTGTGCATTTGCTAAACTAAACGGTAATACTCAAGAATTAGCGGCGATCCGAGCTTTCTACCGGCATTTACAAATTGCACAGGCAACTGGGACACAGGCTGAATAGGTGAGCTTACCAGCAGGTGTTTTCAAGAAAGCCTAGGTTTGACCACGCTTTTTAACTATGTTAAGGTTATTCAATTATTACAGAAAGAAGTGTGGATCACCATGAGTGTACTGACAGTGGAAAACCTGCGTCAGCAATTTTTGGATAAAACATTGTATGATGATACGGGTTTTACCCTGAATCAGGAAGATCACATGGGCATTATCGGCCAAAATGGTGTCGGTAAGAGTACACTGATCAAAATTATTACCGGTCAGATGTTGCCGGATGCAGGAAAAATTGCTTGGAAGAAAAAAATTAAAATTGGCTATTTGGATCAATATGTTAGTTTAACTGCAAAGCAATCAATTTTTGAATTTTTAAAGACGGCTTTTGATGATTTATACGCATTGAACGCGGAAAATGAAAAGATTTATGCTAGTTATGCAGAAAATCCAGACGATGAATTGCTAGCAAAGGCAGGCCGCAATCAAGAAATTCTTGAAGCACGCAATTTTTATGAAGTAGAAACTAAAATTCATCAAGTGGCAACTGGATTAGGTATCGATGCTTTTGGTCTTGACCGGGAAGCTAGTACATTATCTGGTGGTCAGCGCTCACGAGTGATTTTAGCCAAATTACTGTTGGAACAGCCTGATGTTTTATTATTGGATGAGCCCACTAACTATTTAGATACTAACCATATTGATTGGTTAATTGACTATTTAGTGGATTTTCCTGGAGCGTATTTAGTTATTTCCCATGATTATGAATTTTTAGGTCAAATTACCAATTGTGTTTGTGATATTGAGTTTGGCAAAATCACTAAGTATCATGGAACATTAAAGCAGGCTTTACGCCAAAAAGCTGCAAATAAAGAAACTTATTTGAAAGCTTATACTACCCAACAAAAGAAAATTCAAAAAACCAAGGCTTATATTCGTAAGTATAAAGCTGGTAGCCGTTCGACTATGGCAAAAAGCCGGGAAAAGCAGTTGGCACACATGGATGTTTTAACACCACCAGGTAATTTAGCTGTCTCACATTTTAGTTTTCCGTATCAACCCAGTGCGGTGAGAATGCTATTGGAAGTTAGCGATCTGGTTGTCGGCTATGACAAACCTTTGTTAGCACCGTTTAACTTTTCAATTATGCAGGCTGAAAAAGTAGCTATCACCGGGTTTAACGGTATTGGAAAATCCACTTTGTTGAAAACATTGTTGGGCATTATTCCACCATTAAAAGGTAACTTTGTTTTTTCAGAGACAACTAAGGTCGGTTATTTCCGGCAGGAGTTGCTTTGGCAAGATCCAATGCAAACACCGCTTCAAATTGTTCATGAACAGGCGCCAGGGCTGACACAGAAAAAAGTGCGCCAAGCTTTGGCACGAGCAGGCATCGAACGCGACAATGTGGTTAAACCCGTTAAAGTGTTAAGTGGTGGTGAGCAAACAAAAGTCAAACTGTGTTTGCTTATGCTATTCCCTGCCAACCTATTGGTACTAGATGAACCGACTAACCATTTGGATGACGATACTAAACACGCATTAGCACATGCTATTCGTGATTTTGAAGGTAGCGTCTTACTAGTCACCCACGAACCAGAATTCTACCAAGGCTGGATAGACCGCGTCTTGGATATAGAAAAATTACAGAGCGCACCTGAAAACGGCTAGCTTCTGAGGATTAACATAAAATCGGCACCATTCACGTAGTGGGTGGTGCCGATTTTGACGTTAACCGGAGGAAGCTGTTTTCAGGTGCGCGTTTACGGCAGTTTACTCAGAAAAAGCAGTGGCGGGAGCTTTTGAGTACTAGCCTAAGAAAGCCAATGATGCGCGTAGTGGATTGTTGGCTTTTTGTAGCTAGACGGAAAAAGCTGCCTTATCGTCCGCGTTTACAGCAACGTAGCGTGGGCTAGCTTCTGAGGATTAACATAAAATCGGCACCATTCACGCAGTGGGTGGTGCCGATTTTGACGTTAACCGGAGGAAGCTGTTTTCAGGTGCGCGTTTACAGCAGTTTACCCAGAAAAAACAGTGGCGGGAGCTTTTGAGTACTGGTTTTATGTAACAAAATGAAAAACTGGGCTTTCCTGTACATTTAAGGAATGCTGATTTTATCTCAATTTAGGGACAATTTCATGACAATTTTACAAAAAGTTACAACATGAGTTGATACCCTTTAATGAATGCATTAAAATTAAGCTAAATGGCTTATTTTTGTAGCGATTTGTTGTTAATGAATTTTCGCTGGCAAAAGTGGCCTTACTTCAAGGCGACTTGAACAATAATCAATGAGATGGAGATGGGGACAACGAGTAAATCAACAGATGCAGCAAACAACACGAACACAAACGATGTTACGTTGACTGACATCTTCAATGCGCGTTCGGCGACTGAAAATCAGTTGGCTGATTTGGAAAATCAACTCAAAGCTGTTAAAGATGAGTTACGCGACCAACTCTTTACTGAGCGAAAATTACTGTTGAATCAAATTAACCAAATCGTGCCGCAAATTGAGGCGCTGAAGGCAGACACGCAAAAAGATCAACAGGCATTGGACCGACTGCAAGGTGATGTGGAAGATGAAACCACTGTTCAGTTCGGCAATGTTAAACAACAACGGCAACAGTCGCAAGGCCAATTGGCTAAGGTTAAACAGCAACAATCTGCTGTCGCCGATTCAATTGAAGAATTTGAAAAGCAAACGGCAGCTGCTAAAGACGAATTGGCAGGCTATGAGCAAGAAGAAGCCGCAATGGTGGATAAAATTAAGCAAACCGATGATTTGTCTGCGATGATTTCTTTGGCTGAACAGCAAAAGAGTCATGTGCAAGTATTAAATGCCAAAAAAGATGATGTCAAGCGGCAGTTAGAAGTTGTTGATGTCAAATTGACTAATGCTCAGAAACGGCAAGCAGAACTGCCTAAAGAAGTTGCAGACATCAATGCTAAGCAAAAGATTTTAGATGAACAGCTACAAAAGCTGCAACAAGAAATTGATGCTAAGCAAGCAGATCGGAAAAAAGCGCGCGAAGCGGCAGACCGGCGTTTGACTTCGACTAAAAGTGCACTGGAAAATGCCCAAAACCGGCACCGGCAGTATAATGTCCAACTAGATAACACTAAGAAAAAATTAGAACAATATTTTCAAGTGACGGAAAGCGTTAACGAGGTTGTATTGGATCAAAAGACGCCTTACTTTGTTTTTGAGCGTGATTTAGCACCTAATCCAGACGAAACCCAAAAACAGTTATTGCATGCTAGCGCGGCAACTTTCCAACAAGCAGATGTGACACCAACCTACATTACAGTTGATTACAATGATTATTTGCAGCATACTTGGCAGGATTACCAGCAGCATGATTTAGTTGCGCCAAATGCAAAATTGATTAACTTGTATCAATCACTACAAGAAAGTGACCAACCACAGGCTAGCTCGGATAATATTATTCCGCAAAATGATGATTGGCAATATACCAAAGATGACGCGACACATTCAGAATTAGTTCGTGATCAAAATAATCAACCGGTGATGCAGCTTAAGCGCCGGGACGATGATACGCTTTGGTATGTGTTGTATTATAGCCAAGGCAAAGTAATTAAGCGGGATGTTTTTGATTTACAGGGTCGCTTGTCAGCAACGCAATACTTGGACCAAAATAATGCTAATCGGGTCGTCAGCGAAAACTTTTACCGGACGAATGGTAGTTTAGTCTTGGTTAAAGAATACAATGAAAATAATAAAGAAAACATTCAGTTGTTAAATGAAGCTGGTGTTTTATTAGAAGTATTTTCAAATGAAAATGAGCTTATTATTTGGTGGTTAAAGAACATGGTCTTTAATAGTGCTAGTCAATTGCTTATCAATACAGCAAATGACTTCTATACTTATTTACGTGATAATTGTCCAGATGATGTTACTTTGCTACCAGTGATTACAGCGTTAAGCCAGCAACCTGAATTGGTTAATGAAATTCTAACGGGTAAGGCAGGCATTCGTAATATATTCTTATTGCATCAATCTGACTACGAAAAAGTGATTGAAGGTAGTCAAATTTCACTTAATGCAAGTGTTCTAGGTTCTGAATAGTATTTCAGCTCAATAGCCGTGGCAAAGTCCTTTTGCCACGGCTATTTTGATCGGGAGGTTGATTTATATCATGATGTTGACAAAAAAGTGGTTAGCCCAGCTACCTTTAAGGGCAATTCAGAAAGTGAAAGCAGTTAGCGGTGGCGATATTAATCAGGCTTACCAAATTAAAACTGCAACTGCACGTTATTTTTTGAAAGTGCAGCCAAAATATTCGGCAGCTTTTTTTGCCCATGAGCAAGAAGGCTTGCACTTGTTGAGTCCAGTCGTTCGGGTACCCAAAGTGATTGCTAGTGGTGTGATCACCGGGGATGCTTATTTACTATTAGAATGGTTAGACTTGGGGGCGGGAAATGACGCCCAATTAGGAAAAGCGGTTGCGCAAGTACACCAGCAGCATGCACAGCAATTTGGCTTAGCCCATGATTTCACTGCAGGTAAGCTCCCTAAAATTAATACTTGGCAGAGCAGCTGGGCTGATTTTTACATTAATCAGCGTTTAAATGTTTTAGCACAATTAGCGCAGAAAAATTATTTATGGAATGATTTTCGGCAAACGCATTTAACTCAATTAACACAATTGATCCGGCAATATTTTAGTGCACATAAAATTAAGCCTAGCCTATTACATGGTGATTTGTGGGGTGGCAACGTCGATTTCCTAGCTGACGGCACGCCAGTTTTAATTGATCCAGATGTTTTTTATGGTGATCGCGAAATGGATTTAGCGATGACTAGTTTGTTTGGTGGTTTTTCCGACGCCTTTTATCAAGCTTATACACAGGCTTATCCGCTACGTCCAAATTATCAGCAGCGCATTACGTGGTACCAAACTTATTATTTGTTGGCACACCTGAATCTATTTGGTGAGATGTATGGTGGGGCATTGGATCGAACATTACAGCAGGCAACCGGAAATTTGTAGTTGACGTTTATTTGTATTTGTAGTACATTAAATGGGCTGTCAATTTAAGTATTTAACTAAATAAAAATTGTGTTTGACATTTTTGCTTAGACTTAATATACTTAAAAAGTTGTTTCTTACAGCTTATATAGTATAAAAAAAGTTAAAAAAGTTTTTGACAATTTTAGCTGTAAATGCTATACTAATTAAGCTGCGTTGGCAACACGTAGTCCTTTGAAAACTGAACAAAGTTTCAACGAATTAAAAG
>NZ_AYYI01000048.1 GCF_001436505.1 Loigolactobacillus rennini DSM 20253
TTTAAAGCCTTGAAACGTTATTGGAAATTGTTGTTAATCCCCCATGAACAATTAGATTTTGAACACTTTCACAAATGGACTTATTTTCCTTACTGGATAACCGCCAAAGATATTGTCACGCGCTTGTTAAAGCTAGATCCAGTCCTTAAACAGACTTACACGGTGTTAAATCACGTGCAAACTGCCCTAAAAGACAAAGATTGGCCCAATTATAATGCCGCCTTTTGGCACACCGCAGGTTGTTCTGAAGAAATGCTTAGGACACTTCAAATATTACAGACGCACCACGATGCCATTCGTAACACCTTGATGACGTCGTATTCAAATGGCCCTTTGGAGGGCACAAATAATAAAATCAAAGCGATTAAAAGAGCTAGCTTCGGCTTCCGCAGCTTCTTCAAATTTAGAATCAGAGTCCTCTACGTTTTCCGAATCCAAACAAAAAAAGTCCTAATCACAAAATGATTAGAACTTTCAAAATTTAATCCGCCAACAGCAATTGCAGAAAAATCCTTGAATTACAGTGGCCTCTTTAAATTATTTTACAAAACTACTCGTCAAAACCATTCTGAACAGCTTCAGGATAATTTGCTGCGACAATTTTAGCACAACGGCCGCATAAAGTTGGTAATTGCGGATCAACACCAATATCTGTTCGGGTCATCCGGCAACGTGGGCAAACTTCGCCTGGAGCATGTTCAACTTTAACCGCAACATCACCAAAATCAGTTGCATCTTCTGGCACTGCTGTTTTATCTGGCTTAATTTCTAAAGCAGAAACAATCAACAACTGCATCACATTAGCATCTAAATGAGTTAACAAATCACTTACAGCAGCACTAGGATATAAAATCACTTTAGCTTCCAGTGACTTACCAATTACTTTCGCATGCCGTGCTTCTTCCAAAGCTTTTAGAACATTCGAACGCAATGTCATAAATTTCTGCCAGCGAGCTAACAAGTCGTTTTCTTGTTTGAAGTGTTCAACTAACGGCATTTCTGCTAATTGGACATACTCTTCAGGCTCCTGCAGATAATGCCAAACCTCTTCTGCAGTATGTGGCAAAATTGGCGTTAACAACTTAGTTAATGCAACCAAACTGTGGTACATCACAGTTTGCATCGCCCGCCGCTTAGGATCGTCTGCTGCTTCAATGTAAACTAAGTCTTTAGCAAAATCAAGGTAAAAAGCAGATAAATCATCAGTGATAAAACTACTAATAGTTTTATAAACTGTGGCAAAATCATACTTCTCGTAAGCCGTCAATGCTTGCGCTTTAACTTGATTCAGCCGCACCATCATGTATTGGTCGACAGTTTGTAGTTCATTAAAATCTAAGGCAGCGGTATCTGCATCAAAATCCGCCGTGTTAGCTAGTAAAAAGCGTAATGTATTTCGGATTTTACGATAACTATCAGAAACTTGTTTAAAGCCACCCATTGAAACGCGCATATCAGCTGAAGTATCAACAGTTGCAACCCACAAACGTAAAATTTCCGCACCCATTTGCTTAATGACTTTCTCAGGTGCAATGGTATTTCCCATAGATTTACTCATTTTATGGCCATGCTTATCCATGGTAAAGCCTTGTGACATCACTTGCTTGTACGGTGCATGCCCAGAAACAGCCACACTAGTGATTAAACTGGAATTAAACCAACCACGATATTGATCTGATCCTTCTAGATAAAGATCAGCCGGATAAGTTAAATTATCTCGCTCTGCTAAAACACCTTGATGAGAAGAACCAGAATCAAACCAAACGTCCATAATGTCTGTTTCTTTAGTAAACTTACCATTCGGTGAATGTTCACTAGTGAATCCATCTGGCAATAAATCTTTGGCTTCATGCTGGAACCAAACATTAGAACCATATTTGGCAAATAAATTAGCAACGTGGTCAATGGTTTCTGGTGTAATAATGGCCTGACCATCTTCACCATAAAAGATCGGTAGCGGGACACCCCAAACACGTTGGCGTGAAATGACCCAATCACCACGGTCACGAATCATATTATATAACCGAGTTTTACCCCAGCTAGGTGAAAACGACACTTGATCAATGGCAGCTAAAATTTGATCACGGAAAGCATCAACTGACGCAAACCACTGCGGCGTCGAACGGAAAATCACTGGCTTTTTTGTCCGCCAATCCATTGGGTAGCTATGAACAAATGGTTCCTGCTTAAGCATTAAGCCAGCAGCAATCACCTTTTTCAAAGCTAATTTATTGGCATCAGTGTAAAATAGACCCTCAAAACCTGGTGCTTCTGCAGTTAACTTACCCTGTGCATCAACTGGTGATAAAATCGGCAACCCATATTTTTTGCCAACTTTAAAATCATCGTCCCCCAAACCTGGCGCGGTGTGGACCAAACCAGTCCCAGAATCTAATGTGACGTAATCGCCTAACATCACCAGTAAGTCACGGTCATAAAACGGATGTTGCGCAGTCATTTTTTCCAAATCGCGGCCTTTGAGCACTTTAAGGGTCTTAACATCTTGCCATTCTGCTTTTTCGGCTAATGTGCTAACTAATTCAGCCGCAACCACAAATTTACGCGTTTCCCCAGCTGGTTGGACCACAGCATAATCATAATCCGCAGCAACTACAATGCCTTCACTGGCCGGAATCGTCCAAGGTGTCGTGGTCCAAACCACAAAATAAGTGTCTTGATCCAACAAACCTTTGCCATCTTTAACACGTTCGCCATAATAAGCGGAAGGTGATTTAACATCTTTATATTCCAATTCTGCTTCAGCTAATGCAGACTCAGAAGAAGGTGACCAATGAATCGGTTTATTTCCCCGATAAATGTAGCCCTTTTGTGCCATTTGACCGAATACCCGCACTTCTTGTGCTTCAAATTCTGGTGTTAAAGTAAGATAAGGATGGTCCCAATCTGCCGCAACGCCTAAACGCTTAAAATCTTTTTTTTGTTTTTCAACTTGATCTAGCGCATATTGCCGACACAGATCGCGAAATTCAGCTACTGACATTTTCTTACGGTTGTAGCCTTGCTTACTGAGCTGTTGTTCAATCGGCAAACCATGCGTATCCCAGCCGGGAACAAACGGTGCCCGAAAGCCTGACATCGATTTAAACCGCACAATGATGTCTTTACTAATTTTATTTAATGCATGTCCAATGTGAATGTTGCCATTGGCGTATGGAGGGCCATCATGTAAAACAAAACTTGGTTTTCCTTGATTTAATGCCTGCCGTTTTTGATAAACGTGGTCTGTTTCCCAATCTTGTTGCCATTGTGCTTCACGCACAGGCAATTTGCCGCGCATCGGAAATTTTGTTTTTCCTAAATTTAATGTATCCTTGATCCGCATTAATTGCTCCTCCTTAAATTTTGTTCCCTAATAAATGAGGTAATAAAAAAACTCCACCCCAAATTGGGACGAAGTCGTCGTGGTACCACCCAGCTTTAGAATAGCAGTTGCTATTCCCTTAAT
Source organism: Loigolactobacillus rennini DSM 20253 (assembly GCF_001436505.1). Taxonomy (GTDB): domain Bacteria; phylum Bacillota; class Bacilli; order Lactobacillales; family Lactobacillaceae; genus Loigolactobacillus; species Loigolactobacillus rennini. The sequence goes on from NZ_AYYI01000048.1 coordinate 3,467, forward strand.
TATCCATTAACGGTAATAAACCGGCGATACCTACTTTTAGGTTCAGTATTGCATTTAGAAAAGCAGATAGACAACTTATCAGAGCACCGTCAAACTTTCCACCAATCTTTGACTCGCTGTTGTGATAATAAGTAATCCTTATTCTTTTCTATCTATTGGTCACTATTCGGCTGTGAATCAGGCTCAATTGCTGGCTGATCACCAATTCCTGCACTTGAAGCGGCACTATCATCAGCCGCCTCGCTGGTACTATCTGGGAAAATAATCATGGTTTCACCAGAATCATCATTTTGCGTATCAGCCTCAGTATTTTCTGAATCAGCAGCGACTGTTGGCTCTGTTGCTTGTGTTTGTGGCGCCGCAACCGATGATTGATTTGATTCTACGCCAGCTGCTTCTGAGCTGTCAAGGTGCTGATTAATAATTTTTTGAATGGCTTCATCCTGTTCACCATCGTCATGGGCCAGTAATTCATCCCAATCTTTACTACGGACAATTTCCAGTTGGGATTCCAACATAACCTGTAAGCGTTGCCGGAATACCCGTGTTTGCTTCTTCAAATCTTCAGTTTCAATGGTAATTTGTTTTGCCTTTTGTGATGCATCAGCTAAAATGCGATTTGACTTTTCAGTGGCTTCATTTAACAGGTTTTGTGTATTTTTTTGGGCTTCCTGGTTAATGATGTCGGCTTCTTTTTGTGCATTTGTCTTAACTTTATCAGCTGCTTCCTGCGCAACAATGATAGATTGATTCAACGCATCTTTTAACTGGTTAAAGTAAGTCACTTTTTCTTCACTAGCTTTTAAAGCTGTCTGTAAATCATCTTTTTCTTTTAAGACAGCTTCATAATCTTTGATGATCTGATCAAGAAAATCATTGACTTGGTCTTGATCATAGCCACGCATTTTAACGTTAAATTCTTTATTATGAATATCCAATGGGGTTAGTGCCATATAAATCCCTCCAAAAACTATTTTCTTAATACACCAAGTAATAAGCGGTACTTATCTTTTTTTGTTTTGCCCTCAATTTCACGTAATTGAATTCGGCCAAAACCACGAACTGAAATAATATCACGTAGACCCAATTCAAAATCAGGGCGCTCAAAAACTTGCCAATTCAATTTTATCTTACCATTTTCCACTAACCCTTTCGAACGTTTGCGGGAAATATTATAAACTGAAGAAACTAAGTTATCGATTCTTAATGAGTTCGTCGCTGTATGTTCCAGTGTCCAAGCATCTTTAGGCATTAAAAGTTCAGTATAATCTTTTTTCTCTAAGCGTACGCGGATCCGACCAATTTTAGTAATTTGGCTCTGCACGTAAGACGCCATGTTGGCAACAACGAAGAATTGCCAACGTTGGCCATCCGTCATAATGTCACCGAAAACATCACGTCTAATCCCAGCATTTAATAACGTCCCTAAAATTTTGCCGTGAGATAGCGTTGAAAATTTAACTGGATAATGGATTTCAAACAAGCTGATCGCAAAATCATCTTGTTCTGGCGTAAAGTAAGCAGGATAAAGCAGTGCCCGCTTACGCTCAGCTGCAACATAACCACCTTCAAAGGCATAATGAGTATCACCTTTTTCACCCACAATTGCTTCAACAATGTATTGCTGTCGTGGATCTAAAAAATCAGTCAGATATGGGCGATACTGATCACTGACGTCTTGTAGCCAATCCGCAATTTGATTGATAAATGGCGCTTCAGCCTTACGAAAATGTTGATAGATATTCTCGTCCATAACTGCTCTCCTTTTTAGATCAACCACGAAAACAGCATTTGTGCGACAAACATCAGCCCGTATTGAGCCATTCCCAATACTAACAGCGCAACTAATGGGGCAAAACTCAAACCTGCTATCGGTGGTATAATGCGACTAAAAATGTTTAAATAAGGTTCACAAATTCGTGCCATCAACTGGCCCAATTTAGTTTGATAAGCATTGGGAAACCAAGACATTAAAACATAAATCACAATGATAAACATATAAATGTCAATTAACCGTGTTAAAAGGTAAAAAATGCCATTGACAAGAGTTAACAAAACTTCTAACCTCCCTACATTGAGCCAAGCGACCTTAACCTAAGCCATCCTGGCGCAGAATATCGGAAAGGTTACCATCAATTTCAAAATTAGCTGGTGTACAAAGAAAAATGTCATCACCAATACGTTCAATATCGCCATTAATTGCAAAAACCGTCCCAGTTAAAAAGTCGACAATCCGTTTTGCCTGTGTTTGGTCAATCCGATTAAAACTAATTACTACCGCTCGGCTGTTTAATAAATGGGAGGCCGCTTCTTTAACATCTGAATAAATTCGCGGTTCAAAAATGACAATTTTACTTGCCTTAGCCGGTGCCGCATTCATTGAAACCACTTTTTGCCGATTATTGACCGATGATTTACCAGTGGTGCGTTCGTTTGGCTGCTGTGACCCATTAACTTTTTCTTGCGTGTTTGCCTGATCATCAAACTCATCATCTGTCATACCAAAAAATTTGCTTAAATTTAATTTATTAAATGCCATATTCTGACCTCCTTTACCGGAACAAAGCCGTCCCAATCCGGACAAAAGTCGCGCCTTCCAAAACAGCAATCCGGTAATCGCGGGACATTCCCATACTTAATTCATGACAGGGTGCATAAGGCAAATGCAGCGCTGCAATCTGATCACGTTTTTGCCGCAACTGTTTAAACAATTGATGTAGTGTGGGGTCATCCGCATCAATTGGCGCCATCGTCATTAAACCAACAACTTTAATCTTAGAAAATGTCGCTAATTTTTTAATAAACGGCGCGACATCAGCTAAAGCCACCCCATCTTTAGAAGCTTCACCAGAAACATTGACTTCTACAAAGCACTTAACAGGTTGTACTGCCCGTTTTTCAATCTCCTTAGCTAAATCAAGCCGGTCTAATGAGTGCAAATAAGCAATGTTATTAATCACTTTTTTAACTTTTCGCCGTTGTAAATGTCCAATAAAATGCCAGTCAATCTTCGGATCGGGCAAGGCTGTTTGTTTCTCAAGTAAACCTGGCATCCGGTTTTCTGCTAATTGTGTGACGCCAGCTGCAAAGACAGCCTGCGCTTCTGCCACAGTATGATATTTAGTAACAGCGACTAAAGTGACCTTGTCTTGGCGACCTGCATCTGCACAAGCGGACATAATTGTTTGCTTAACTTGTTGAATATTTGCCGCAATTGTCATTGCACTGCCTCCTCTTTTACGCTTAAGTGACACTTTACCGACAGCTACTTTTACATCAATGCCAGTTTGATTGACTATTTACGCCGCCGCCGGAAAAATGGTGGCTTTTCTAAACCACCGTCGTCGTCATCATCATCGGTATCTGTCCGCCGAAAAATATCAAAACTTGGTTTTTTAGTGTTGGCAAAATTATTGTCATTTTGATTAGTCCGCCGTTGTGTGGGCTCTTGCCGAATGTCCCAATTACCAAACGGATCTTCTTTATGTGGCTTAGCTTCTGTTGATTTAGTAGCATCCGTTGCAGATTGATCTAGGTTAGCTGTCGTTTGATTCGTTTTCAACGGCCGTACATTATTAACACGTTTACGTCCATTTTGAGAAACATCATCTTTACCTGTATCAATGCCAGTGGCAATTACCGTAACGACGACTTCATCGCCCAAGTTTTCATTGATTGATGTCCCAAAAATAATGTTAACATCGCTAGTAGCTGCTTGAGAAACAATATCTGAGGCATCTTGGGCTTCAAACAACGATAAATCTGGCCCACCAGTAATATTCAGTAATACTTGACCAGCACCGTCGATAGACACTTCTAATAGCGGTGACGATATTGCCTTTTTAGTTGCTTCTGCTGTCCGGTTTTCACCAGTTGCGGACCCAATCCCCATTAATGCAGAACCTTGATTTTGCATGACTGTTTTAACATCGGCAAAATCCAAGTTAACATAACCCGGAGATGTAATCAGATCCGAAATACCTTGAACGCCTTGCCGTAAAACATTATCTGCTTCATGGAAAGCTTCCAACATCGGCGTCTTCTTATCAACAATTTCAAGCAACCGGTTGTTTGAAATAATCACTAATGTATCAACGTGCTGCTTCATTTCAGCAACACCTTCAGCGGCATTTTTTGCACGTTTAGGACCTTCAAAGCTAAATGGTCGCGTAACGACGCCAACGGTTAATGCGCCTTGGTCCTTAGCGGCTTTAGCAATGATCGGTGCTGCACCAGTACCAGTGCCGCCACCCATTCCTGCCGTAACAAAAATCATATCGGCACCTTTTAATGACTCGGCAATCGATTCTTCACTTTCTTCCGCAGCCTTTTGGCCGATTTCAGGATTAGAACCAGCACCTAAGCCACGGGTTAATTTAGGGCCTAATTGAATTTTAGTTTCTGCATCTGAACTGTCTAGGGCTTGCACATCGGTATTGACAGCAATAAATTCGACCCCTTTGACGTCTTCAGAAATCATGCGGTTAACGGCGTTTCCGCCAGCGCCACCGACACCGATGACTTTGATTGCTGCTCCGGTGTTTTGTGTTGAGTCTAAAGAAAATTCCATAACTTGTTTCCTCCTAATCGTCTGATAGTGCTTTATTCAAAGAAATTACTGAAAAATTTTTTTATGCTGGCGAAATGATCTTTTTTCGGAGCTGCTGTTTCAGCTTGCTGTTGAGCTGCTTGCTGATTAGCGGCTTGATACTGCCCACTATCAGATTGAACTGCTTTTTGATGACGGTAATTTCCCTTTAATGTACTTTGAACAATTAAATCAATTTCGCTTAAATGTGCTCGGTAGTTGATCAAACTCAATGCCTGAGCAAAGGATGGGTGACGCAAGCCCATTTCATCAGGAATGTAAAGCTTGACATTGTGATCAAAAATATCACTGGCAAGTTCAACAATTCCTGGCAAGGCCGTTACGCCACCTGTCATCACAATCCCACCTGGCAAATCTAAAGCACCGACTTTACGTAGGGATTGATTCATTTTCTCAAAAATTTGGGTCAAACGCGCTTCAATGATTTCAGCTAAGTACTTTTCACTGACTGTCACTGGTGTATCTTGACCGACCACCTCAACTGGAAATTCTTCATCTGCCGAAGCCTGCGTGGAATCTGCGTAACCATAATCACGTTTGACTTTTTCAGCACTGTCAAAAGATGTATTCAATACCACGGAAATATCCTTGGTGATGTAGTCGCCGCCTTCTTGATCGACATAAGTATACTTTAATTTATGATCATGGATCACTGCAGCAGTGCTTTGACCGCCACCGAGATCAATTAAGACAGTACCGAAATCTTGTTCACCATCGGCTAAAGCCAGCTGACCCAAACTTAACGGGTTAACCACTAGTTGATTAACCTCTAGGCCAGCCCGCTCAATGCATTTTTGCAAATTGTGAATCACTGTTTTAGGTGCGGTCATAATCATACCATGCATTTCTAAACGCACACCAATCATCCCGCGCGGATCTTTAATCCCATCAAAACCATCGACAATAAATTCATCTGGGATCACCGTTAAAATTTCTCTTTCCGGTGGCAAATTACGTACCAATGCTGCCGCTGCAACATTACGTACATCCCGATCATCGATTTCCTTTGACTCATCTGCAACGGCAATCATTCCTTGACACGGCTCAATTTCTAGTAAATTAGCAGGAATACCAGCGGTAACTTCATGAATTTCAACATTTGCTCGCTGCTGTGCTTGGCGGACAGCTTTTTGAATTGTGGCGACTGCTTTATCAATGTCAACCACCACGCCGCGGCTTAATCCAGCTGACCGTGCGCTGCCCACTCCAATAACATTCACTTGTCCTTTAACGTATTCTGCGACAATAACTTTTATTGAGGTGGTTCCAATATCAAGCCCAACGTATATGCCTGTGTTTCCCATAAGCGGTGGAACCTCCTTGAAACAATTTCAAATTTTTATTTATACTATATGATTAGATTTTAACACACTCAAAGTTGGTTTTAAAAGCTTTATCATCAAGGTTAACACGTTTTCATGTATCTTGAGAAAATTTTAAGATTAAAATGGGTAAGAGTAAGCACCAACTTCTAAATTAACCGTCCCTTTTTTTTGCATTTCTTTTGCAATGTCTGGATAGTACCGCATCTTCTTCGCAAACGTCTTAATGGTAGCATAGACTTGATTGCCGTCATTCATGTACAAATGAACTCGCTGGGGATTCAATTTAGTTGGACTGAATTGAATTTCAGAAATACTATTGCGGACTGTAGTGGGCAATTGCCGGTATTGCTTAATCATTTGCTGTAACTTTTTACCAGCTTTAAAATTACGGTAAACTGAATGATTATTAACGGGTTGTGCTGTACTATCACTGGCGATGGCACCATTTTCTAAAATCGGATAATACCGTTCGTGGCGCATTAACAACCCCATCGTTTTATAAGTTTTAAGCTTTAACTCAACATTACGTAAGCCATGCACCTTAAACGTGACTTCCTTAATTTTAGGTTCACGCCGGTGCATGCGCTTTTCAATTTTATCTTGGTGCAGCAAAACCCCTAACACTAAATCGCTGGATTTAATCCCACTGGCATCAATCACTTTCTGTTCAGCTAATGTGCTGTGCTTATCTGCTGAAACGCTGATTAAACCAACATGACTGAGTGGTGAAACAAAATAAAGCGCCGTCAGTAAAACGACACCAAAAAGTGTAAGCAAAAAAGCAAGCCGACCCATTAAATTTTTACGGCGTAACTTTTTGAGACGGGGAAGTTTTTTTTCGATGGTAGGTTTAGATTTTTTTTGTGCACGCTGCTGCTGTTTTTGGTAAGCTTCCCAAGGTGTTAGCGCAGCTACTGGATCTTGGGCAACTTTTTCTTTTTGCTTTTGCTTGAACTTTTTCTTCACCATTCACAGGCCTCCTTACCGCTGCAGTACACAAATATCACGCCAACGCCAAAAACATTAGGTTTGGTTACTCAATGTTTGCATCACTTTAATCAGTCGGTCCGCAGCATCAGGAACGCCCAATTGTGCTGCATGCTGCCCCATCGCTTGCCGCTTACTTTTATCGGTCATCAAACTATCCGCCACTTGCATTAAACGTGTTGCGGTTAGCTGCTTTTCAGCAATCATTTCTGCTGCATGATGGTTGACCAAACTCATTGCATTTTTAGTTTGATGATCATTAGTTACATATGGGCTAGGTACTAAAATTGATGGAATCCCTAACGCTGTAATTTCAGCCAACGACGTAGCCCCTGCACGTCCCAAAATAACCGCAATATCAGGTAAAATTGTCGGCATGTCTTCAATATAGGGAACAACCGCAACGTTAGCAGCTAACTGGTGCTTATTTAAAGCTGCCTTAATCTTAGCATAATGAACCTGCCCGGAGACAAACAAGGTTTGATACGGTCGTTGCTCTAACTCTGGTAATGCTTTTAAAAAGGCTTGGTTAATTGGCGCTGCTCCCCGACTGCCACCAAAGATCAATAACGTCGGTTGCGCAACTTGAAGCTGAAAGTCTTGCAAACGCTGATTAGGCTGAATTCCCGCCACTTCTTGGGCGCGAGGATTTCCCGTTAAAACCACTTTTTGCTGCGGAAATTGTGCCGCAACATCTTCAAAAGCGATGGAAACCCGATCCACAAAATGCCCTAGAAAACGATTGGTGATGCCAGCAACACTATTTTGTTCATTGATGATCGTTGGAATGTGCAAACGGGCAGCCGCAAACAACACAGCACTGGACACATAACCGCCGGTACCAATCACCACATCGGGTTTAAAGCGACGCAAAATCTTTTTTGCCCGGTGCGTACTTTGTAAAAACAGCCAGATCGTTTTGAAATTTTCTAACGATAGTGAACGTTTAAAACCTTGTAATTTAATGGCCTCAAAGGGAATGTCCTTTTGACGGACAATCCGACTCTCTAACCCCCGTTCGGTACCGATGTACAATGCGGCATCCAAAAGTTGCCGCTGCTTTAACCGTTTTAATAATGCCAGCGCAGGGTAAATGTGGCCACCAGTACCACCACCGGAAAAAATAACTCGCATAATTTATTTCGCTCCGTTTCGTTTAATCAGGTCTGTTACACCATCAATGAAGATCTGCCCCCGCACTTCAAAGTTTGGGTATTGATCCCAACTAGCATTGGCTGGTGACAGTAAAATCACATCCCCAGATTGACTCTGCGCATAAGCTAAAGGAATCGCTTCGGCAACATTTTTTACTATTTTAATGTCTTTAATCCCCGCCGCTTCACCAGCTTGTTTCAACAATTCTGCAGTTTCACCAAACAACAATAAACTTTTGACGTGGGCCTTCAATGCTGGAACTAGACGATCAAACTTAAACCCTCGGTCCAAACCGCCAGCTAATAAGATAACGGGAGCTTTAAATCCTTTCAGTGCCATTTCAGTTGCTTCAATATCTGTTGCTTTCGAATCATTGTAAAAACGTCGGCCCTGCCACTCAGTAACAAATTGTAACCGGTGTTTAACCCCACTAAAAGTCCGCAGTACTTCACAAATTGCGGCGTTTGATTTTCCTTCTAGTTTTGCGACCGCTAAGGCAGCTAAGGCATTTTCAACATTATGCTCACCAGGTACTTTTAATTGATCAACCGGCATTAATGACTCACCACGAAAACAAAATTGACCGTCTTTAACATAAGCTCCGGCAGTCGTTAATCCTTGCCGTGAAAATGGTACGACTTGTGCTTGCGTTTGTTGACTTAATTGCCGCCATTCTGGATTGTCCCAATTAACAACAAAGTAATCTGATTTAGTTTGGTTCATCACTAAACGCATTTTAGCCTTGACATAGTTTTCACGACTGCCGTGATAATCGATGTGAGCTGTATAAATGTTGGTTAAAACAGCAATGTGTGGTCGTAAAGTTGTGATCCCTAAAAGCATAAAACTAGAAAGTTCAGTCACCATCACATCATCGGGGGTGACCTTTTGAGCTACTTGTGTTGCAGGCACTCCGATATTGCCTGCAACATACGACCGACCTTTAGTACGTTGTTGATTAAGCATTAATGAAATCATCGTGGTAGTTGTCGTTTTGCCATTTGTTCCGGTAACGCCAATCAATGGTGCTTCTGAAACCTCATAAGCAAGTTCGGGTTCCGTAATGATCGGCAATCCAATTGCAAGTGCCTTTTTGACTACTGGATTACTATAAGGAATCCCAGGATTTTTAACCATTAATTCAAAATCTTCATCTAATAATGCCACTGGTTGACTGCCGGTGATGACGCGGATGCCTTCTGCCAATAATGATTGAGCTTCTGAATTTTGAGCAAATTTTTTCTGATCATTGACTGTGACTAAAGCACCTAATCTAGCTAATAATTTAGCAGCATGAAAACCACTTTTAGCTAAACCTAGAACTAAAACTTTCTTATTCTGATACTTAGTGATTAACTTCAAAACAATGCGCCCTTTTCAATTTAATTTATCTAGTACTCTGTTTTATCATAGCGCCATTTTAACGCGCCGACCACTACAAAAATAGCATTAAGTAAATTAACGAGCAAATTAAACCAAAGCCCCAAAATGTTAGGACAACCCGCCATTCAGACCAACCTACCATTTCAAAGTGATGGTGAATGGGACTCATACGGAAAACTCGTTTACCCGTCAATTTAAATACCGCGACTTGAATCATGACACTAGCAGTTTCGATGACGAAAACTAACCCGATTAACAATAAAGATAATTCACGGTGCAGCAATAATGAAATTGCTGCTAATGCGCCCCCTAATGCTAATGAACCAACGTCCCCCATAAATATTTTGGCAGGCTTATGGTTAAACAAAAAGAAAGCGAGCAAACCGCCGATCACTGTTAAACAAAAAATTAAAATATCCATTCGGTTTTGATGATAAGCAATGATCGCATAAGTTGCAAAAGCAATGGTTGCAGTCCCTGCCACCAAGCCATCAAGCCCATCTGTTAAATTAACCGCATTTGAAAAACCAACTAGCCAAATCAAAATGAATGCTAAATATAAAAGACCTAAGTGAAGTTGGCCAATGCCTGGCAAATCAATGGCTAATGGTAACCCTTCGTGTAAATAAACTGCGATAAAAATGCCGCCGCCGACAATTTGTCCTAGTAATTTTTGCCAAGCACGTAAGCCCAAATTGCGTTTCTCAAACAACTTGATGGAATCATCCATAAATCCTAGAGCGGCATATAAAATTAAAATGAATAAAATAATCCAAACTTGCATGGTTAACTGATGTTGCCAATAACCGACCCAGATGGTTGAAATCACACTTGCAATTAAGAAGACAAGCCCACCCATAGTAGGGGTCCCAGATTTTTTTTGGTGCCATTTGGGCCCTTCTTCGCGAATCATCTGTCCTTCTTTTTTCATTCGGAAATAACCGATGAATAGTGGCATGACCATCATTGTGATGACAAAGCTGCTCACAATCGGTATCAATGCTTCTGTAGCCTGCATAACTTTCTAACTCCCTTAAATTAACGTTACTTTGGTTTGCTTAACGTCACTGTAATTGATTTGGCTGAGTTTAATAAACTTTTAGCGGGCAAGCTTTGCTTAGTTGCATAGCCAGTTCCCTTTGTGGTGATATTTTTACCTGTTAATTCAGCCAGTTTTAAAATATCACTTTTTGACCAGCCCGTCACGTCCGGCATGGTCATTCCACCATTGGTTAAAAGCAATACACGCTGGTGATCTAATACAACCTCATTTTTAACTGGCATTTGCTGAACAACAGTGTTCCCCGTTCCAATTTGAATTGGGGTCAATTGCTTTTGCTTTAAAGCAGCTGTTGCATCTGAAACAGTTTTCCCGGTTACGTTTGGCATTTGTGCTTGCGTTGTGGTCGTTGCATTGCTTTGTTCATAATCTAATGCACGCTTCATCAATGGATTAAAAATTTCCGAAAGTATGACAGAGGCTTCCTTAGTCATATTTTGTGGTTGCTTCATTGTAATGTACAAAACATATTTAGGATCATCTGCAGGCGCCATTCCCACAACAGAGAAAATATAGTTATTGCGACCAGCTAAATAACCACCGCCATTGGCGTGACTAATTTCTGCAGTCCCAGTCTTTGCCGCAATTTTATAACCCGGTATTGCATAAACACGTCCAGTACCGTACTTCTTATACACCACATCTTCCATGGCTTGCCGCACTTGTTCAGCAGTATCCTGACTGATGGGTTTACCTACTGAACGCGGTTGGTAATTAGTAGTTTTCCCCGTATTAGGATCAGTCATCTTGGCGACAATCTGCGGCTTCATTTCCTTACCGTTATTAGCAATAGCTGAAAAACCTTGCATCATCTGCATCGTATTCACATTAATGCCCTGCCCAAAAGCTGTAATGGCTTGATCTGAAGCATGTTGGTATTGAAGACTGCCACTCACTTCACCAGGGAGCATGGAATTTGTTTTCTGCATAAATTTAAATTTTTTAATGTAATGTAACCATTTAGCCTGTCCCATAAGTTGCTGAATGTGAACAAAGCCAACATTACTAGAACGCGCAAAGGCCTCACTAAACGGGATGGTCCCCCATCCGGTTTTATTCCAATCATGAATGGTTGTTCCACCAACTCTAATCTGTCCAGACGCATAAGTCGTGTTAGGTTGATACTTACCAGCATCAATGGCAGCTGCCAATGTAAAAACCTTCATCACTGAACCAGGTTCATAGGCATCTGCAACTAATGTGTCCCGCCAAAAATTACCTAAGCCAGATCCGGTTTGCGGATTAAAAGTTGGTCGTTGCGATGCTGCTAAAATTTGCCCTGTTTTTGGATTCATTAAAACTGCATTTAATTGTTTAGGTTGATACTTAGTTTGTGCGTTGGACATTAGCGTTTCCAGATAAGTTTGCAACCGTGTATCTAAAGTTAAATACAAATTATTGCCATTCTTTGCTGCCTTTTCTTTAGCCTTAGTGTTAGGCAATTGATAACCATAGGAGTCTTTTTTGATTTTTTTACTCCCGTTAACCCCACGTAATGAACTGTTGAACGTTTTCTCTAATCCCATAATGCCAGTTAAATTCTGGGCTTCTGCTGACGTTTTTTCGTCATGATTTTGCAATTGCGCCAATCCAACTTGGTGCGAAGCAAAAATACCATTAGGATAAAGCCGTGCAGGTGTCTCATTGAAATAAATTCCTTTTAAATTAGCTTTATCAATCGCTTGTTTAATGCTAAGCGACAGTCCTTTTCCAGCTGCACCAAATTCAACTTGAAAGGTGTTAGGGTTTTTCGGATTCAGCCGTTTTAAAATATTTTGCCGAGATAAGGGTAAATAATGGCTTAAAACACGTGCAGTTTTAGCTTTATCCGTCACATATAACTTTTTGCCATTAGTGCCAACATGATTTTTGTCTAAAATGGCGTAGAGCGAATAAGTGGTTGAATCTTCTGCAATTGCAGTACCACTAGCATCGTAAATTGTCCCGCGCTTAGCTCTCAAAACCGTACTATTCTGATAAAGTGCACTAGCTTTTTGGGATAAATTTTCATTATTTACTTGACCACTGATAACGATATAAGAAAAACGAAAGACAAATAAAAGAAAAACCCCCACCAAAATAAGAAGAAAGAACCCGCCAAAAGTTTGGCGGTTCCGGCGTGGATTCTTTTGATTCATCAATCGTTTGTTACGTGGAGCTTTCATTTACCGACATTCCTTATATTAGCTTCGTTAAACGATAAACCATCTTTAGCAGCCACATCATTCAAATGGTTAGACTGCAACATTTCATTAATCGTTTGCTTAGCATCGCTATTTTTAGCTTGTACTTTGGTAATCCGTTGATCAACGTCTTGAAGATGACGTTGTGCTGAAGTTACTGAAACTTGTGTTGCAACAATAACAGAAGCTAAAACAATGGTAATGACACCTGTTAACATCAACAAAACCTTTTCAAAAGCAGAAGCAGCCACCCGGCCGTTAGGAACAGCAGTTGGTTGATTAACAGGATTGAGGTTTGGTGCCGGAGACGCAGGTACCGGCGTTTTAATATGTATGTTAGGTTCAGTTTGTTCCGGCGTTGCGGGTACTGCCGAAACACGATAGTCACGTGCAGCACTTTCATCTGCCATATTTCATCACATCCTTAAATTAATTTTTGTTTCTCCGCTACACGTAACTGTGCACTACGCGAGCGGCGATTTTTAGCAATTTCTTGATTAGAGGGGCGAATTGGTTTTCGGGTGATCAACTTAAGTTCCGGTGTGCCGCCGTCGCCACGAATTGGCAAGCCTCGGGGAATTTCAGGTTTACGGGCATGCTCCCGATAAATGGACTTCACCAAATGATCTTCAAGGGATTGGAAACTGATTACACAAATCCGACCACCTAAATTTAACAATTTAATGGCGGCTTCTAGTGAAGTTTCAGCAGCGCCCAGTTCATCATTGACTGCAATCCGCAATGCTTGAAAAGTCCGTTTTGCAGGGTGTCCGCCCTTACGGCGAGCAGCAGCTGGAATGGCTGTTTTAACGATCTCTGCCAATTGCGTAGTCGTTTTAATCGGTGTCTGCCGGCGCGTACGTTCAATTGTACGTGCGACCCGTTTTGCAAAACGGTCTTCCCCGTAGCGGTACAAAATCCGGACCAAATCTGAATAAGCCCACTGATTAACAATTGTTTCCGCGTTCAAAGTAGCAGTTTGATCCATCCGCATATCTAAAGGTGCTTCCAATCGGTAACTAAAGCCCCGTGCCGCATCATCAAACTGAGGTGACGACACACCTAAATCATAAATGATCCCATCAATTTGCGTAACGCCGCGTGCTGCCAACTGTGTAGCTAAATCACGAAAATTAGCTTGAATAAAAGTGATTTTGCCTGCATTGGCAGGCGTGAGCAGCCGCTGTTTACTAGCAGTTAATGCAGCTTGATCCTGATCAAAAGCAAATAAATGCCCTGCAGCTCCCAGCCGGCTAAGTAGCAGTGCACTATGACCGCCACCACCTAACGTTGCATCGACGTAAACGCCATCGGGTTTTACTTGCAACTGGTCAATCGTTTCTTTTAATAACACAGTTTGGTGTTTAAATTCTGTCAAACTTATCATCCATTCACTGCTATAGATCAAAATCTAGCATATTTTCGGCAATTGAATCAAAATTCTCCGCAATTTCAGCGCTCGAAGCTTCCCAACGCTTTTCATCCCAAATTTCAATCCGCGATGACACACCAATTAAGACGCAGGCCTTAACTAAGTTGGCATGCTTAATCAACGGCTGGGGTAGATTAATTCGTCCTTGCTTATCTAATGTGCATTCAGTAGCAGCAGAGTAAAAAAAACGAACAAAGGCGCGCGCATCACGTTTGGTTAAGGGCAGTTGGCGAAGCTTTTTCTCAAGTGCTTGCCATTCAGATTGTGGGTAGCCAAATAGGCAACCATCCATTCCTCTTGTAACTACAAACTTATGACCTAAATCACCGCGAAATTTAGCGGGGACAATCAGTCGCCCTTTTTGATCAATCGAATGTCGAAATTCGCCCATGAACATTGATAGTACCCCCATTAAATACACATTTTTAGTCTACCACATTGCCCCACTTTCTACCATACTTTCCCCAAAAAAGGGACGAAATAACTCATTAAAGTTTTCTAAAGCCACCAATTTTTGTTATTGTCCTTGATAAAATAAAAGTTGTCTGCTTGCAATCGCGTTTAAGCGCATGTAAGCAGACAACTTTTATAAACTTACTTCAAGTCTTCACTACTGACTCATTAATTGATCATCAGATAAAATGCACGCTTATTAAAACAATATAAACGATGAGACTGGGAAAAAATAACAACCGCCACCAAAGTTTAAAAAAGCGGCGGTATAGGATCTCTCCCTGATTCCAGGCTAACCCTAAAGCCGTCAAAATACCAATACTTGCAATCACAACAATTAGCCAACCTAGTGCTTGATAATGATAGTTTGCGTTAATCAATAAATCAATCGCTGCTAATAAACTGAGTGTCATCCAATCCACTGGCGCTAATGGCAATTTTGTCCACTGGAGAATAACCCCAACACCAATGCCGATTAAAGGCATCAAAATACCCCATAAAAACATCTGTCTGATTCGATCCTTTCTTAACCCGCTATTTTTAGCCTACGGGAATTATGCTAAAATAACAAGTAACAAGCGTAAAGGTGGGATGCAGTTGATCAGTTATTTTCAAACCAACCAAGGAAAATTATGGCCTGCGACACACTACCAGCCTAACTGTTGGATTAATGTTCAACAGCCAACAACAACAGAAATCACCCAACTACAACAACACTTTAATCTTCCCCAAGATTATTTGACTGCGGTCTTAGATGATAAAGAAAACCCGCGGACAGAAGGCATTGAGCAATCCGTATTGGAAAAGCCAGCTTTAATTTTATTGCGTTTCCCACAAGAAAGCGTCAGTCCGCTAGGCTATGGTGAATATACGACCTATCCTTTTGCCATTATTTTAACGCAAAGCGCAGTGATTACCATCAGTAACCGTCCAGCATTATTTATGCGCGATTTTTTGTTAACGCCACAGTCCGTAAACACTGCTAATCACGAGCGCTTAGCCCTCAAATTGATCTGGGCCATCGATCGCAGCTTTTTAAATTGTTTAGAACAAAATAATCGCGCTATGAATCATTTAGAAAAAACGTTGGCACAAGCCACTGAAAACGATGATTTGTTTCATTTAACTGCCATGCAAAAAAGCTTAATTCGTTTTCAAGGTGCATTACATAAAAATCAGCAATTGATCACACACCTGCAAACCAGCGAATTTTATTTTGAAACCACGCCTTTTAAAGCGTTACTAACCGATATCTTAGTTGAAAGTGAACAAGCAGACACCATGACAAAACAACAAAAACAAGTGATCGATGAATACAACACAACAGTTAGTGCCATTGTTTCCAACAATCTCAATGAAGTCATGAAAGTACTGACCTTAATCACCATTGTATTGACCATTCCCACCATTGTTGCCGGTTTATACGGCATGAATGTTCACTTACCTGGTGCTAGTCATGCCCATGCTTTTAGCTTTATCATCTTTGGCATCTTGATCGGTTCATGGCTGGCAACACTCTGGCTACAACGACGGCACTTTTTTTAGACTGATTGCAATCACTAGTAAAACACGTTAAACTGGCTTTAATCAGTTTTATTAAGGTGGCATGGATTAACATGAAGAAAGAAAAAACAAGCGGCTTTGCAAAAATGACAAAAATTGTGGTTTGGGTGATGCTAATCGCAATGTTAGGCGGCGTGGTGATGACTGCCATTTCCGCACTAAATTTATTCTAACTCATTAAAAACCTCAACAAAATAAACTGCGCTTTAAACAGCCTTTTATCCACTGTTTAAAGCGCAGTTTTTATATCAAAACGAATTATCTACCTAGCCGTTTTTAGGCCGAAATAAATGTGGCGCCGTCACCAACAATACCGATATCACGATTCCAGCCAAAATTAAATTTAATATCGCACTACCACCATTGATCGCCAAAGAATAAATAACCGGACTCATCCCTTTAGGCGCATAAGATCCCCAATAAATCACACCAGCAATAAAATGAAAGCCATACTTAACTAATACGCCTAAAAATGTCGCACCTAAAGCTAAACCAAAAAGCCATCCCCGTTGCTGCAATTTTAAGGCACGTTGTAACGGTGCTGCGCCAATCCCGATAATTCCGACTGCAGCAAACGCAATCGGATACTCAATAAATCCCTGAAGCGGATTTAAAAAACCACCGCTGCCAAAACCACGTAAAAACAGATCCAATAATCCCCAAACTAAACCAGAACCTAAACCAGCCCGCCAGCCCCGACGCAAACTATAAACTGCAAGCGGGATAATGCCATATGAAATATCCACAAAACCAATTGAATGGGGAATGTATTCTAATGCCATTGCTAGCGCTGCGATTAACGTTCCTTCAATCCAAACCAATAAACGCTGATTATTCATTAAAAAAGACCTCCCGTAGATAATTAACGGCTCTTCGTCAACTGTTGTTGGTGAATTAATTATAAAAGTTCTAATCACTTTGTG
>NZ_AYYI01000049.1 GCF_001436505.1 Loigolactobacillus rennini DSM 20253
TTTGCGTAATCTGCGTTACTAAATTTGTTCAAGTTATTTCTTGCAATCTGCCATTTTAAAAAATTTCAGCTTTTTTTAGCGAATATTATTAATAGCAGCAAAAAAAGCGGCGAACTTGACGGGCATCAATTTCAATCTGCTTGCCTGCGTTTATAGTAAAGACATCAACTTGAACAAAGGAGTGCGGAAAATGAAATTTCAAAGATGGTTACAAACACACAATAATCAGATCACGTTACTCACCGGAATTTTAATCGTCGCAGGTTACGGCGCAAAATTCCTCGGCAGTCTTTTCTTCTATAATTTAATTTTGGCGATTGCATCGCTAATCGCTGCGGTCCCGATTGTCATGCACGCTTACCAAGCGCTGCGGGCTAAAGTGGTCAGTATTGAACTACTGGTCAGCATCGCCGTTATCGGAGCGTTTATTATCGGCGAGTACAACGAATCGGCCATCGTCACCTTCTTATTCCTCTTCGGGAGCTATTTAGAAGCCCGGACCTTATCTAAAACCCGTCAATCGATTAAATCGCTGACGGAAATGGCGCCGACTAGTGCCACGGTGATTCGGGAAAACGGCGAACCCGAAGAAATCGACGTAGACGACGTGGAAGAAAATGACACTGTCTTAGTTAAAACGGGTGCCTCCGTGCCAGTAGACGGTGACATTATTGCTGGTGAAGGTTATATGGATGAAGCCGCCGTCACCGGTGAATCCCGCCAAGTGCGCAAACAGCTGCACGATCAAGTCTATTCCGGCACCATGCTGGCAGACGGTTATTTAAAAATCCGCGCCACTAAAGTCGGCGATGACACCACGTTTGCAAAAATTATCGAATTAGTCGAAGATGCGCAAGATACCAAATCCCAAGCGGAAAAATTCATTGACCGTTTTGCCCAGTATTACACCCCAGCGGTCCTTTTAATCGCCTTAGTGGTCTTCTTATTTTCTGGCAACTTTAAATTAGCCATCACCGTGTTAGTTCTAGGTTGCCCTGGCGCTTTAGTGATCGGCGCGCCAGTTTCCAACGTGGCCGGAATTGGTAATGGCGCTAAAAGCGGTATTTTGATTAAAGGCGGCGACGCCATGGATAGCTTTTCCAAAGTGGACACCTTTGTCTTTGATAAAACAGGAACCTTGACTAAAGGGAATACCTCCGTGGCTCAAGTCAATCACTACGCGTTAACTGAAAAAACCGGCTTTGCGTTGACGGCCAAAATTGAAAGTTTGTCCGATCATCCTTTAGGCCGGGCCATCACCCAATACGCCCAAGAAAAAAATTATGCTTACCAAGATTTAACCATCAGCGACAGTCAAACCATTAAAGGTCAAGGCTTGACCGCTACCATCGCGGGTCACCAAGTGTTAGCCGGCAACGCTAAGTTATTAGCCAACGCCGACGTTCAACTGTCAGCGGACCAGCAACAGGACTTAACCAAGTTGCAAAAAACCGGCAGTTCCATTGTCTTAGTCGCCGTTGACGGCCAGTTAGCCTTAATGTTAGGCATCGCCGACATTATTCGCCCAGAAGTTGCCGGTGCCCTGCAACAACTGCGGGAAAAAGGCGCCAAGCATTTAGTCATGTTAACAGGGGATAACCAAGCCACTGCCGATTACGTGGCCAACCAAGTTGGCATCGATGAAGTGCACGCAGAATTATTGCCCGAACAAAAAGTCACTTACGTTAAACAATTTCAAGAAAACGGCCGGACAGTCGCCTTTATTGGGGACGGCATCAACGATAGTCCTTCTTTAGCCACCGCCGACATCGGGATTGCCATGGGTAGTGGTACTGACGTGGCCATCGACACGTCCGATGTAGTCTTGATGCAATCTAGCTTCCAAGCCTTAGTCCACGCTTATGGCCTAGCTAAAGCCACCGTGCGCAACACGAAAGAAAACATTGTCATCGCCATCGGTGTCGTTGCGTTCTTACTAATCGGTTTAATCGCTGGCTTTATCTACATGGCTAGCGGGATGTTCGTTCACGAAGCCAGCATTTTAGTGGTGATCTTTAACGCCATGCGCCTGATTCGTTATGGCCACAAAAATCGCCGCAATGACGCTGCTTTGGCACCCGCTAAATAGCAGGCCACTGCGCCTGTTCTTAGGTGGTGCTGGCTTAAGCCAGTGGCAGTGTGGCCAATACATCGCTGTGCCCGCTAAAACTTTAGAAAAAATGCGGGAAACTTGATGGGCATCAATTTTTTCCGGTGGTGCCGGCGCTACACTATAAATAGTTAAGGAAAACAAATACAAAGGAGTGCATCAATATGAAACGTGCAATTTTACAATTAGGGGCGTTAACTTGCCCGTCTTGCATGCAAAAAATCGAAAACGCCGTTAAGCAGCAAGCTGGCGTGGACAAAGTCAAAGTATTATTCAATGCCAGCAAAGTCAAAGCGGATTTCGACGCGGACCAAACCAGCGCGGAATCGCTAGCTGATGTGGTTGAAAAATTAGGTTACGATGTTGAAAAGATCAAAGTTAAATAAGGAGGGTTAAAACATGAGTGAAGAATCAATCGAAGCACAATACCAAGCTGAATTGAAGCAAGCCGACGTGGATCACCACAAACCCACTGCTGGCGCGATGACTGGCCACATTTTGGCCAACTTGCACGTCAATGATGTGAAGCTGCACCAAACTAGCTGGTTTTTAACTGGGATTGCCGCTGAGGCGCTGCAACCTCTGTTTAAGGAACTGATTGCTAATGGCCGGCACAATTATGATGCGTTGGCACACGTATTATTAGACGAAAATGAATTACCGCCGTCAACAGAAGCAGAATACAAAGAATACGCGATGTTAGAAGAGGACGGTCGTAACAAATACCGCGACAATGCAGCGTTAATCGACATGACCGCCCACGATTACAACACGCAAAACTTGTTCATCGACCGGGCAATTGTCCTAGCTGAACAAGAAAAGCGGCCGGCAATGGCAGCGTTTCTCACTGACTTACGCGGGCAAAATAACCAAGCCATCCGCCGACTCCAAGCGATCTTGGGCAAAAGTGCCTGGGAAGATTTAGTGGAAGAAGACGACGATGACGAGGATGATTAAAACTGTTGTGGGCACTGCCTGCTAACACCTTAAAGCCCCCTCTAGTGCATACAAAAATGGTGGCAATTCACTGATGTGAGTTGCCACCGTTTTTTTGTATCACTAAATTAAATTGTAATGTTTTAACCCGTTAACGATCCCATTTTGTAAGTTGCTGGTGGTAACCCAGGCCGCTTTAGCTTTCATTTCCGGCACCGCGTTGCCCATAGCAATCGGCGTTTTCACCGCGTCAAACATGGGCAGGTCGTTGTAAAAATCACCGAAGCCATAAGTGGGCACGTCAGCTAAGCCGGTGTGGTTCAGCAAGTTTTCAATTCCGGAACGTTTGGAAACACCGTATTTCACCACGTCTAAGCCGCGGAAATTATTGCGGTAGAAACTAAAGGTGCCGTGGAATTTTTCCCGGTACACGTCGTCTTGTTTATCCCGTTCGGGCGTAAAGACAAACAACATGTTCATTTTGGTGGTTAAATAAGCCCCGGCATCAACGTTAACCGTTTCTTTTAATTCCCGGTAATTTTCTCGGACTAATTTGTTGGTGTGACTGACCACAAAGCCATTGGGGTTGTAGTAGGAAACAGGGAGATTATCTTGTTGAGCATAGGCCGTAATGGCTTTTACGTCACTAGTTTTTAAGTATTCCGTGTGCAGCGCCCGGCCGGCCACTTGAATGTAGCTGCCATCGGCGCAAACACAAGAATCAATTCCGGATTGTTCCAGTGTGCCAGTAATTTCAAATAAACTGCGCCCCGTCGCGATTACCGGTAAAATGTGATTGGCTTTTAATTGCGCAATCGCCTTGATGCTAGCTTGGGTCACCCGTTTATCGTTATCGAACAGTGTGCCGTCTAAATCGAAAAAAACAACTGCTTTGTACATTTAAAAGCCCCTTCCTTTACGTAGGTACTGTCAAACGTACCCTAATTTACCTTGTTTTTATTATCGTTACTAATTGT
>NZ_AYYI01000050.1 GCF_001436505.1 Loigolactobacillus rennini DSM 20253
AACGGCGGGACATCAACTGCGGTACTGCGATATAAGAAAGGGCAAATTACTAACAAGGATTTAAAGCAATTAAAACAGAATTTTGCCGATAGTCAGTTGAAACAGAATGGCGGCTTAGTTGCAATTGATGACACTATGGAGTTTACTCGTTTAAAAATTCCGACTGAGGTTTTAAACTTTTTGAATTCGTATAAATTCAGTACGAATCAAGTTGCGAAAGCATTTGGCCTGCCCGTTAGCAAACTAGGTGTGGAAACCGTTAATACATCTATTACACAGGCTAACTTAGAGTATCTCCAGTCCACCTTGGATCCAATTTTTAAAATGATGATTGC
>NZ_AYYI01000051.1 GCF_001436505.1 Loigolactobacillus rennini DSM 20253
GAGATCTCCAAAGGATAGAAACTATCCTTCAACACCATTTGACAAACTTCCAAAAATCAGGGCATCTGCCCTGATTTTTAATTAATTATCCCTTTTTTGCTGCAATTTTATGCCGCTTAGCTACCCGTTCACGTTCACCAGTTTGCAAAATCTTTTTACGTAAACGAATACTCTTTGGCGTAACCTCACAGTATTCATCATCATTTAAGAATTCAATGGATTCTTCAAGTGTCATCTTCCGTGGTGTTGCAATGGCAGAAGAGTGATCCTTTCCTGATGCCCGTGTGTTCGTCATTTTTTTACCTTTAGTAACATTAACCGAAATATCAGTTTCCCGGTTACTTTGACCAACAATTTCACCTTCATAGATGTCAACACCAGCACCCATAAATAGTTCACCACGGCTTTCAATACCTTCTAGACTATAAGTGGTTGTTTTACCAGCATTAATTGACACTAAAGCACCATTACGCCGGCCTGGTTCCCAATTCTTAATCACTGGCATGTATTTAGCAAAGGTATGGTTCATAATACCATAACCACCTGTTTGTGAAAGAAATTCAGAAGAATAACCGATTAAACCACGTGAAGGCGCCAAGAATGTTAACCGACTTTGACCATTGCCTTGGCTTTCCATATTTTGTAACTCACCTTTACGTTGTGAAAGCGAGTCAATAATCGTACCAGTATATTCTTCAGGTGTGTCAATGACGACTTGTTCAAACGGTTCACTGACAACCCCATCAATTGTCCGGTAAATAACTTGTGGACGCGATAACTGTAATTCATAACCTTCACGTCTTAATTCTTCGACTAAGATGGATAAATGCAATTCCCCACGTCCAGAAACTGTCCAAGCATTACCAGAATCTGTATCATCGACCCGCAAAGAAACATCGGTTTGCAATTGCCGTTTCAGACGTTCCTCTAATTTTCTAGCCGTCACAAAATCGCCATCTTGGCCAGCAAATGGTGAATCATTGGTGACAAATTGCATCTGCAAGGTTGGCTTATCTATTCTTAGTACTGGCAAAGCGTCTTGATGATCAACTGGTGTGACTGTTTCGCCGACGAAAATATTTTCCATCCCAGAAACAGCAATCAAATCACCAGCTTTGGCTTCATTAATCGCCATTCGCTTCAAACCAAAGAACCCAAATAATTTAGTGACCCGGAAATTTTTAGCTTGACCGCCAAGTTTCAAGACCGAAACTTGATCGCCCACTTTGATCTTTCCCCGGAAAATTCGACCGATACCAATCCGACCAACGTATTCGTTGTAGTCCAGCATCGCAACTTGGAACTGTAACGGTTCGTCAGAGTTATCAACTGGCGCAGGAATTGTTTTAAGAATGGTGTCAAATAATGGGTTCATAGTATGTTTTTGCTTAGCAGGATCAGAATCCATGCTAGTTGTACCATTAATCGCACTAGCATAAACTACAGGGAATTCTAACTGGTCATCGTCAGCACCCAATTCAATGAACAGATCTAAGACTTCATCGACAACTTCCTCAGGACGTGCACCTGGCCGGTCAATTTTATTAATAACAACAATTGGTGTTAAATGTTGATCTAATGCTTTCTTTAAAACAAATCGTGTTTGTGGCATAGTGCCTTCAAAGGCGTCGACAACTAATAAAACACCATCAACCATCCGCATGATCCGCTCTACTTCACCACCAAAATCCGCGTGTCCTGGTGTATCTAAAATATTGATCTTAGTGTTGTGATAATCAACCGCTGTATTTTTAGATAAAATCGTGATACCACGTTCTTTTTCAATCGGGTTCGTATCCATAGCCCGATCTTGTAAGTGAATATGTTCATCTAAGGTATCAGATTGTTTTAACATTTCATTAACTAAGGTTGTTTTACCATGGTCAACGTGCGCAATAATGGCAATATTGCGAATATCATCTCTACGTTTCACTCTACTCGTTCCTTTCGCATTCATAAATTTCAGACGAAATTGATACTCAACAGCATATTATACCAGAAAAAGCCGCTAGTGCGCAGTTTTTTTCAGAAAATAACTAACTGTTTCAGTTAAGCCAATAAAAAAACTGTGGTTAACGCCACAGCTCAGTTGCTTACTTAATTCACTTTACGCTTGACGCATTTTTTGAATCTCGGCAAACGCACGGTGCGTTGTTGCTAACACAACTTGGGATTTTAGCATATTGATCGGCCTGCCGTCAATTGTTGTGACTGATAAGCCGGCTGTTTCTGCTAAAATTTTCCCTGCAGCGAAATCCCAAGGCGCTAATCGTGAAGCATAACCAACTTGCCGGCCTAAAACGACTTGGTAAAATTCCAGGCCAGCGCTGCCAAGGATTCTTGCACCAGAACTTGCTAGTGCAATCTCTTGTATATTTTCTTTATTGTAGGCAAACATCGGGCCGTTAACACCGAATAAACCAGCTGCCAATTTCTTATTATCTGGCTTGGTGATTGCTTTTTCGTTTAAATATAAGCCAATCTCTGGACCACCCCATAATAAATCACCGCTCATCACGTCTAAAATATAGCCAATCACATTATGACCATTTTCATATAACGCCAGCATCATTGCAAAATTATGCCGCTGCCGAACGAAGTTTAAAGTGCCGTCAATAGGATCAATAAACCAAACCCGGCCTTGCATGTTATGCACTTGATCGCCAAACCCCTCTTCGCTGACAATCTTATCATGGGGGAAGTTTTGTCTAATCTGCTCGACAAAAAAACGTTCTGTTACTTTATCAAACTTTGTGACTAAATCATTCCGACCAGACTTTGTTTGCACTTGTAATTGTTCACTTAAATGTTGTCGGACATTATCAGCGGCAACTGCTAACCAACGCTGAATATCTGTATTAATCGCTTTAATTTCTAATTTTTGCATTAAACCCTTCACCTCAATTTAAATTGTTTGCCAGTCGCTTTGTTAACAGCTTGTACGGCTTGATAAATTGAATACCCGGATACTTGCTCAAACTCACGTCCTAAACGTTTCTCACCAGCTTTATCTGGGACAATTTGTTTAAAGTCTTGATAAGCTTGCTTAAAGGCTGCCACGGAACATTGGTGTTCATAAGCTTGTTCAACCGATTGATAAAAACGCATCACTTGAATAATTTCTGGTTTAGTCCAATCTGAATCTAATGGGTATTGATAATTTTTTAAATTCACGCCCTTAAATCTCCTTGCTCAATTTTTGTGATTGCACCTCGTGTTGCTGTAATAATTTCCTCAATTTCACTTTGCTCAGTTTTGCTTAAAACCAACGGTGCTACCTGACGAACACCGGTATGATCAAGATATACTGGCATACTATAAGCTAGCGTTTGATTTGCTTCTTTCGTGTGCAAAGTAGTAAAAGGTGCAAGTAAACCACCGGAAAACAGCAGCGCGCGTAACACAGTTTGTAAACAGACCGCTTGTAACGCAAATTGCGTCACCTGACTTTCAGTCTGCACACGTTTTTCTAACTGCGTCATCTTATCTGCATCAAAGGCAATTTCTTCACTGGCCATTAATTTTAAAATTGGTGCAACGCCGACATAAGCTCGACTCCAAGCAATGGTTGGCCGATTCTGGGTGCCGATCACATAAGCGCGTACATCATGTGCACCAACATGTAACTGCTTTTGTAGCAATCTTTCCAATAATAAAGTTAACGGGAAAGTCCCAAGGCCTAGTATATCATTTTGCGGCAAACCAGAAAAACGCCAAGCAAAATAAACGAATAAAGCGTCATATTTCTGCAAACTACAAATTTTACCGGCAAAACCATTGCCCATTGCAGTAGCAATTAAACGCTGAAAAAGCGTTAAATTAGCCTGAATATCAGATTCAACTTTTGTGTCACTTGAAAAGGCCTTTAAATCAGTAATCAATAACAAATCAGCAGCCTTAAAATCAGCAGCTTCTGCGCGCTTCATTGAAACATTTGCTTGCAAATCTGCAGCACTGGCTAATTCTTGAAAGCGCCCTGCAGCAAGTTCGTCAGTACAGTACAAACTGATCGACAGTTGGAAATTTGTTAATAGGCAGGCTAATGCAGCTGCATAAACACATTCAGCACTACCACAAATGATGACATCCTTTTTCATTTTTACCAGCACACTATCATTTTAGATAATGGCTGCCATGCCCCCTCTGTTTAAATCAAAACCTGCTATTTCTTATTTTAAGCTAGAACTAGTAAAATTCAAAAATTTAACGTTAAAATTCAAGCAACTTTCTTTTTATTAAAAAATTATGCTAAACTATTCTGTAGAATTGTCATAAAGCGGAGGTAAGGTAAGTTGATCACAATGAAAAACATTATCCGGGATGGTAAAACAACGCTACGCCAAGAAGCCAAAAAGTTAACTTTCCCGTTGAGCCAAGAAGAACGGCAATTAGGCCATGATATGATGACTTTTTTAGAAAACAGTCAGGATCCAGAAATTGCTGCCAAGTATCATCTACGCGCAGGTGTTGGATTAGCCGCACCACAGGTTAATGTGTCATTACAAATGGCTTCAGTATTAGTTCCGGGCCCTGAAGATAAAAAAATCTTATTTAAAGACACATTAGTTAATCCAGTTATCATCAGCCACTCTGTACAAGGTGCAGCTTTAGCCGAAGGTGAAGGCTGTTTATCCGTTGATGAAAATGTACCCGGCTATGTGGTTCGGCACGATCGGATTACATTACGCTACTATGATCTCGACGGCAAACAACATAAAATTCGGTTAAAGAACTACCCTGCGATCGTTTGCCAACATGAAATTGACCACTTACATGGTATTTTATTTTACGATCACATCAACGATAAACAACCATTTTCAATGAAAGACGAAGACTTAATTATTGAATAACATCCACACATCAAGCTGTAAAATTGTCTGCGGTAAAGCAACTACCGCAGGCTTTTTTAATTGGTGCCTTTTTCAACACTTAACTTACGCATATCCTGAACATAATTAATTGTTGCCTGATTACGTAAATAGGCGACATCAAAATGTAATTGTCCCTTTAACAACCAAATATCAGACACTGCAAATACGGTGTGAGCTGTTTTAAAAGTTGTTAACCCTTGTTTTTGTGCTGCTGCAATTAAAGCTTGGGTTAATTCTGGCTTTAAGTGACGGGCTTGTGCCGTCGTAAACGTGGGCAATGGTAGTGCATAACTAAAAACCAATACCCCGCGCCCCCAAACATCAGCAACAATTTGTGAGTGCAGATTTGTCAACGTAGCAGCCGGTAGTCGCTGTTGCTGAACCAATTGACTAACGGCTGTTTGTACAGCCTGATCAGTTATCTTTTTACTAGCGTTTTGCAATAAACGCAACGCGCGATTACGGCGCAATCGTTGAACAACTAAGCCAACAAACAATAACCCAATAATTAACACGATGAGCATTACAGCCGTTAAAATAGTCATGGTTTTTTCCTTCTTTAAAAGTGATAGCGGCAACAATTTACTTAAGTTCACTTTACCATAGTTTACTAGCTAGAGGAAAGCTTGCGCACTGGTTTAGCAATTAGTATACTTATTAAACATTTTATGCTAAAATTTAGCCATACGTTGTTTTAACAACCACTTGTTCGGATAAATAATTCAATGTTGTTTAAAGTAGCCCCACCATAATGTGGGTTTTTTAAGCATGCGGCTTAGATTGGTAACCAAAATATTTATTGGTAACCAACGCTTTTTATGTTGTTTAAAATAAACTTAGACTACTTTTAGTTTTGATTAAAATTTTAAAGGAGCGATTTATTGCTATGATTTTCAAGGTACTTTACCAAGCAAACAAAAAGACAGCACCACGGCGTGAAACAACTCAAACACTGTACATGGAAGCCAAAGATGCAGTTACCGCACGTTCAATTATTGAAGCACAAACCCCCTATAATATTGAATACATTCAAGAATTGACCGGTAACCATTTGGAATACGAAAAAAAGAGCCCTAATTTTAAATTAACGGAGTTTAGCGATGAAAAAGCTTAACGTTAAAAATAATGAAACTGCTGTTTTCGCCATGGGGGGCTTAGGCGAAATCGGCAAAAATATGTACGGCGTTCAATTTCAGGATGAAATCATTTTGATTGACTGTGGCATTAAATTTCCAGAAGATGAATTGCTAGGAATTGATTATGTTATCCCCGACTATGCTTACGCTTTAGCGAACTTATCCAAAATTAAAGCTTTAGTCATCACCCATGGCCACGAAGACCATATCGGTGGCATTCCTTTCTTATTACAAAAAATGAATGTGCCAATTTACGCAGGCCCACTGGCTTTGGCGTTAATTCGAGGCAAATTAGAAGAACGCGGTTTATTGCGTAATGCTGAATTGCATGAGATTAATGAGGACACGGTCTTAAAATTTCGTAAAACAAGTGTGTCATTTTTCCGGACAACACACTCGATTCCTGACACTTTAGGCGTCGCAGTAAAAACGCCACAAGGTACCATCGTTGAAACTGGTGATTATAAATTTGATTTAACGCCAGTCGGTGATCAACCAGCACCAAATTTTCAAAAAATGGCTCGTTTAGGTGAAGATGGCGTGCTCTGTTTAATGTCAGATAGTACTAACGCTGAAATTCCTAGCTTCACTAAATCTGAACGTTTTGTTGAACAATCACTGCGTCACATTATCGATAAAATCGATGGTCGTATTATTTTCGCTACTTTTGCATCGAACATTTCTCGGATTAAAGAAGCAAGTGATGCAGCATTACAGGCCGGCCGTAAAATTGCAGTTTTTGGACGCAGTATGCAAAATGCCATTGTGAATGGTACTGAGCTTGGCTATTTAAACATTCCTGAAGATAGTCTTGTTGATGGCAATGAAATCAACCAATTACCAGCCAATAAAACTATGATCCTTTGTACCGGTTCACAAGGTGAGCCCATGGCAGCTTTAAGCCGCATTGCTAATGGTACTCACCGGCAAATTTCCATTCAACCTGATGATACAGTCGTTTTCTCTAGCAACCCAATTCCAGGCAATACGACTAGTGTCAATCACGTCATCAATGAATTATCTGAAGCTGGTGCTAATGTTATTCATGGACGGGTTAATAACGTACACACTTCCGGACATGGTGGTCAAGAAGAGCAAAAATTAATGTTACGCTTAATGAAGCCAAAATTCTTTATGCCCATTCACGGTGAATACAGAATGCTAAAATTGCATACTGAATTAGCTGAACAAACGCACATTCCACAAAAAAATAGCTTTATTTTAGAAAATGGTGATGTACTTGCTTTAACCCGTGATTCTGCGCGTGTTGCTGGGCATTTCTCTGCTGGTGACGTTTACGTAGATGGTAGTGGCATTGGTGACATTGGTAATGTGGTTTTACATGACCGGCACGTTTTATCAGAGGAAGGTATCGTCATTGTCGTTGCCACCCTTAACCTTAAGAAGAAACAAGTATTAGCCGGCCCTGACATTCTTTCTCGTGGTTTTGTCTACATGCGAGAATCTGGCGAATTGATCAATAAAGGTCAAAAGCGAGCATACCATATGATTCGCAATGTTTTTAAAAACGAAGATAAAGTAACTGAAGGTAAAATTCGCGAGGCTATTATTGATGAACTGCAAGAATTTCTGTTTGCCAAAACGGAACGCCACCCGATGATCTTACCAATGCTAGTCACTGTTTAGAATTAACGCTAATTAACTTCCATTCATTAATTTTTAAATTAATCGAAGCAATCTTGTGCCATAAGATGGAAATCTCCTCTTATGGCACTACTTTTATCTTTAATATAGAAAGAAGTGGCTGATGTGCCGTCCCGACAATTTTACTACATCATTATCAATAACTTTGCAGGTGGTGGCCGTACGCGCAGAACTTGGCAACAATTAGCACCAATCCTCAAACAAAAACAAATTCACTATGCTGCTAATCACACCCAAGCACCTGGGCATGCAACCCAATTAGCCTACCAGTTAGCGCTAAAATGCCAACAGCAATCTCAACCACCAATTTTATTAGTCTTAGGAGGTGACGGTACTTTGCACGAAGCACTGAATGGCTTGCAAAAAGCAGCTGATCACCGCATCCCCCTCGCCTACATTCCGTGCGGCTCTGGTAACGATTTTGCTCGTGGCGCAGGCATTACCACCAATGCCCGACAAGCTTTAAACCAAGTTTTAAAGGCACAACAACCAATCACTCTAGACATTGGCCGCTGCATTGATCACCAGAAAAAAACAGTCACTTTCTTCACCAATAATATTGGTATCGGTTTTGATGCAAACGTCGTTCATATTACTAACCGGACCAGCACTAAAAATCACTTAAATAAATACCATGCAAACTCATTTGCTTACTTAACGTCATTGATCAAAGCCTTTTTCACTCAAAAAAGCTTCCCGGTCAAAATTACAACTGCCCAGCAACAGCACACTTTTCAACGTGGCTTTGTCGTCACGACGACTAACTACCCTTATTTTGGCGGTGGTGTCCCCTTATTAGCCAGCGCCTCCGTTTACAATCATCATTTAGATCTAGTCATCATGGAAAAAGCCAATGCCTTTTATTTTATTTTTCTATTTATGTTAATGTTTTTAGGGCAATGGCACATCAAGATGCCCTTGGTCCACCATTATCATCTAAAAAAGCTGCGTATTCAGTCGCCACAAGCTGAATATGGCCAAGCGGATGGTGAAGATTTAGGAAAACGTGCTTTTGATTTAGAATTTAATGTGACTCGGCAAGCCTTTTGGTTTGTGCCTCAAACCTAGGATTAATTTGCAGCAACTAACAGATCTATAACAAAACGACGCCATCCATTTTAATGGGTGACGTCGTTTTAACTATTTTCTAGAAGTAACAAATTTGTGGGACAACTCAATAACACCCTACTTAGATGTCATAAAATCACGCGGCTTTAATTGTGCCATCCCAATCATAGGATCAATTTGGTGCTGATCAATCAATGCCGTAGTCAAAATAAAATCAGTAGAGGATTGAGCGGATTGAGTTTTTGAATCAGTCGCTTTTGCTTGGTAAGTCGCTGCAGCATCAGCAATCTGAGGTGCAGATTCTGCTTTAAATGTGCTTTGCAGCCGTTGCTTTAAAGTCGTTTGCCGATTGATTGACTCATGAGCGACACTATCAGCAAAAGCTTGTTTTTCCCCAATCAAAATCAACAATTTCTCTGCCCGCGTAACTGCTGTATAAAGCAAGTTCCGTTGTAACATCCGTTGATATTGGTGAACCATCGGTAAAATAACCAATTGAAATTCGCTGCCCTGCGCTTTATGAATAGAAGTGCAAAAAGCCAGCGTTATTTTGCCCCAATCTGTCCGATCATAAGTCACTTCTGTTGCATCAAACCGAATCACCATTTTATCGCTATGATCCTGATTGGTTGGATCCTTAGCCAATTGAATACTAACAATTTCACCAATGTCACCATTAAAAACATTTTGCTCTGGACTATTTACTAAATGGAGGACTTTATCCCCTATCCTAAAAGTCTGACCGCGAAATTGAATGGCTTTAGCTTGCGCAGAACGTGGTGGATTCAAAATTTTCTGTACTTCAAGATTTAACCGGTTAATCCCAGCCACACCACGATACATAGGTGCTAACACTTGAATATCCTGTGTTTTAAATCCCTTTTGTTTGGCCTTGGTTACCACTTGCGTAATCACTGACTCAACTTGATAAGCATTGCAGGCGATAAAAGAACGATCCACCTTATTTTGAGTAAAATCTGCTGGTAAATGACCTTGCTTAATCGCATGGGCCAAAGGAATAATTGAAGAAGCATCATCTTGGCGGTAAATTTCACTAAGCTCGTCGCTGGGTAAAACATGACTGTTTAACAAATCGTAAAAAACTTGGCCTGGCCCAACAGAAGGCAATTGGTCTTTATCTCCGACTAAGATGATCTGCATCGTGCTGGGCACAGCGTGAACTAGCATTTTAAACAAATAAGTGTCCACCATTGACATCTCGTCAATGATGAGTAAGCCACCCTCCAATTCTTTGGTGGCAACATCCGGACTGCTCTCACGACCAGTAAGTCCCAGCAGGCGGTGGATTGTACTAGCAGGAATATCTGTTAATTCACTCATCCTTTTTGCTGCGCGCCCAGTCGGTGCCGCTAACAATACTGGAAAAACTTTGTCTTGATCTTTATAATCATTAGGATCTAGTGATAGACCATTCAATTCGGCATACAAACTGGCAATTGCATTAATAATCGTAGTTTTACCGGTACCAGGCCCACCCGTTAGCAGGAAAACACGGTGCTGTAGTGCGGCTTTGATACTAGCAACTTGTGATTTACCATAAGTGATGCCAAAAAGTTTTTCTAGCCGCCGAATTTCTTTATCCAAATGATGTCCTGGATAAGTCGGTGCTTCTTGGTCATGTTCCAAACGATACAAATTTTCTGCAATTTGCCATTCTGCTTGATAGAGTGAGCGCAAATAAATCCGTTTTTCGTCACCAACTAATTGCCCTTGGTTAGCTAATTCGATAAATTGTTGTGCTACTTTGTCTGGTTCAATGGTTACTTGCCGAGTTTCCTGTAGCAGGCGTAAGCTAGCCGCTAACAAGGGTTGCGCAGTAGTATAAGTATCACCATTACTTTGCGTTAACTCTGTCATCACTTGTAAAATTGCTGCTTGAATTCGTTCAGGCGCATCAGCTGCGCCACCTTGTTTCAATGCAATATTATCTGCTTTTTTGAAACCAACACCGGGAATATCATTAACTAGCTGGTAGGGGTTTTCAGTAATTACCTTTAACGTATCTTGTTGATAATGCTCATAAATGGTATACGCTAACTGACTACCAAACCCATAGCCGTTTAAGCCGATAATAATTTGGTCAAGGCCGTTATTGGCTGTCAACGTCGCGACTAATGTCTCAATTTTAGTCTGTGGTAATTTTAAAGGCGCTAACACGCTAGAATCCGCTAAAATTTTATCAATGGCATCGGTTCCCAGAGTGGCAACAATTTTCTGTGCAGTTTTTTCACCGATTCCTTTGAACTTTTCACTTGATAAATAGTTGATTAAACCTGCGGCCGTCGTCGGTTTATTCAATTGATAGTTAGCAGCTTGGAATTGCCGCCCATATTTTGGATGGTTAATTAGCTGGCCAAAAAATTGATAAGTTTCTTCTTCTTTAAGATCACCAAAGCTACCAGTGACAACAATGTCATCCTCTGGCCAGTCAAAACTGGTTTCACTAACTTTAATCAACACGACTTGATAAAAATTAGTGGGATTTTTAAAAAAGATGGCACTGACCTTTCCTATCACATAAGGCTGTTGATCTTCATTAAATAATGGTAATTCTTGTTCTGACATCTCACAACCTCATTTTTGCTGAGCTTTTAAATAACGTTCAATATCGGTTAATTTATGCTTTTCTCGTGCAAAATAAGCCGCATCTTGCTTTTTAGCTTGCTTAAAATAAGCAGCATTAGATTTACCTTGCGCCATTGCAGTCAAACCCAATTTAAAATTGGCAGGTGCGCTGGCCGGTGCTTGATCTAATGCTTGTCGATAATAAGTTTCCGCATGAGAAAAATCACCGATTGCTAAAAAACAATCTCCTGCCAATAAATTCACATCGACTTGCTTAGGTTGGCGTTGCTGGGCAGTCACTGCAAAAGCTAATGCGTGTCCGTAATCCTTTTGGGCATAATATGTCGATGCTAACATGTATAATTTATCATTTTGCAACCGCGGCAATGTTATTTTTTTAAATTCACTGAGCGCCCGCGAGTAACTTGCTGCTGCATAATACGTGGTACCTAAACTATAATAGATATCTTGATTATGAGGGAAGCGTACTAAAGCGCTACGCAGTAATTTTTCCGCCTGAGTTACATCTTGAAGCGCATTTAAATAAGCTGCTAATTCCAAATAATTGTCCAATTGGCTTGGTGCTTTTTTAATCGCCGCCACTAAAATTTTAACGGCGCCTTGCTTGTCTCCTTTTATCCAAAGCGCTTGACTTTTACGCTGCAAAATAATCACCTAGATCGTATCTGTTTTATCTAATTTTTTACTTAAGAAATGTGTGTCATTCCATTTTAACAATTGATAACTGGCACCATGGTCTGTTGTTTCAATTGTCGTCACATTGGTATTAGCTAAACCACCATGTTTACGTAAATCTGCTAAAGGCGTTCCTAATAAAGATTGAATCAATGCCGTCAAGGCTGCACCATGACTGACAATAATGTATTGACCAGCACCACTACTATCTTGTTTCACAATATCGTTGATCGCTGGTTTCATCCGCTTAATCAATTGCGGGAACGATTCACCCTGAATCAAGGTTGGATCATATTGTGCCGGTGCATGCCGAAAAGCATAGAGCTCTTGGGGATAATGTTTGGCAACATCCGTAAACTTCATCCCCTCCATTTTGCCTAAATCAAATTCACGCAGTCGTTGATCAACCACTACGGGTAAATGACCAGGCAATTTAGCAGCTAAAGTTAAAGCTGTGGTCTTAGCTCGTTTTAACGGACTAGTATAAATAGCATTAAATTGTTTTGGTCGCAAAAAAGCAGCTAAATCTTCAATTTCCCGATAACTTTCGGCCAACAATGGTGAATCACCATTGGCGCCTTGATAGCGTCCTTCCAAATTCCATTGTGTTTTACCGTGGCGTACAAAAAATAATTTTGTCAAAACAAGTATCCCTTTCTGTTGCTCTCCTATTCATTATGCGGAATTTAACCATTGAATTCAAGCCATTAAGCCAAAACAACTAGACCTTAGCTGCCATGACAACTTTTACGAATATAAAAAAGTTGGCGCAGCTAACTGTGCCAACTTTTCAATGCTTCTTTATTTCAACACGCCTTTATTTAATGTGCACTAAACGTATTGTAATGACCGTGTCTGGTTGTAAGCCACATCAATCGTGCCACTACCCAAACACTCTGCACCATCATATAAAACTACTGCTTGCCCAGGTGTAATGGCCCGAACTGGCTCGTCAAACTCAATGGTTGCATTTTGCCGATCTGCGCTCATATGCACGGTAACACCTGTATCCTGCTGCCGATAACGGAACTTAGCGGTTACGTGAAAGGTATCACCCCGATCAAAATCAGTTGTAAAACTAAATTTTGAAGCCTTAAGGTGCGTCGCATATAAATGTGGATTATGGAATCCTTGGCCAACATATAACGTATTTGTCTTTAAGTCTTTGCCAATGACAAACCAAGGCTCATTTGAAGTACCGTTTCCGCCGATACCTAAACCTTGCCGCTGACCAATAGTATAGTACATCAAGCCGTCATGGGTACCTTTTACCTCACCATCAACAGTCATCATCTTACCTGGCTGTGCTGGTAAATAATGGCTTAAAAACTGCTTAAAGTTTTTCTCACCAATAAAACAAATCCCCATTGAATCCTTCTTTTTAGCTGTTGCTAGCCCATATTTTGCTGCGATTTCACGGACCTGTGGCTTTTTCATATCACCTAACGGAAACATGACTTTAGCTAATTGCTGTTGCGAAAGTTGACTGAGAAAATAAGTTTGATCTTTATTTTCATCAACACCGCGTAGCATGTGCGCGGTACCATCTGGATCACGCTTAATCCGTGCATAGTGCCCAGTAGCAATGTAATCTGCACCTAAATCTAAAGCATAATCTAAAAAGGCTCTAAATTTGATTTCTTTATTACAAATGACATCTGGGTTAGGCGTCCTACCATGTTGGTATTCATCTAAGAAATAAGTAAATACCCGGTTCCAGTATTCTTTTTCAAAATTAATTGAATAATAAGGAATACCGATTTGATTGGCGATTTTAACCACATCTTTGAAATCTTCCGTGGCTGTACAAACACCATTTTCATCAGTATCATCCCAATTTTTCATAAAGACACCGACAACATCATAGCCTTGCTGCTTAAGCAGTAAAGCTGCGACTGTCGAATCAACGCCGCCAGATAGCCCGACTACAACGCGCGTATCGGCATTATCATTCATGAAATCACCATCATTTCAAATAGATTCTGAAAAATCCACGATTTGAAGGTCGCGTTATTCAGTACTTATCATTATAGCAAGCAATGTTGAGAATGCAAGCTAACTAAAGGTAAGTAAATAGAAGCTAGTTTCAATTTAACTATTTAAGCTTTTTTGATTTCTAAAACTTGCCGTTTCAATAAGTTTTCAATCACAAAATTAAATTGTGTCACTTTATCTTTTTGTTGTGCTTGTTTAAAAATATTGATCGTTTGTAAACCGTTACCAGTTGTCACAGCCATTTTAAATGTCTTTAAATCTTTTGCCACGGTTATTTTTAATTTAATGGCTTGGTTATAAGGCAAACTAGGATCAAGGGGCCGTTCGAGCTGAAAATTACCTGCACGCGTCAGGCTAAACCCAACATCGCGTAATGTATATTTCTTAATTTGTGGACTCAATGCATAAACAGTGGGATTACCTTTCACTGATGCTGTTTCTGCAAATGCCATTACCAATCACTCCTTAAAAAATTAATTTACTGAGGCTGTTTTTTTCACACGCTTAATAATCTTTACCAACGCAGTAATAAATTGATCAACTTCTGCTGCTGTATTGTCTTTGCCAAAACTAATTCGAATTGATTCTTCAACTCTTGGACTATCAGCGCCGTACATGGCAGTTAAGACGTGAGAAGGTTCTAGACTGCCAGCGGTGCACGCCGAGCCACCTGACACTGCAAAACCAGCAAGATCTAAATTGGTCTGTAAAACATAAGTGGAAACACCCTTAATCCACAGATTTAAAACATGTTGTAAGTTATCTGAGTCTAGGCTGCCATTAACCGCAAAATCGATCTGATTAGCCTTTAAACCGGCAATAATTTGTTGCTTAAACGCCGCATAACGGGCTTGCCGCGCATGTTTTTCAGCAGTAGTATCAATCTCAACGGCCTTAGCAAAACCAGCAATTGCGGGGATATTTTCCGTACCAGCCCGCCGCTTATCTTCTTGATCGCCGCCTTTAATCAAACTTGGAAAATTAATTCCTTGGCGCCGATATAAAAAGCCTAGGAATTTAGGACCATTTAATTTATGTGCTGACACTGACAACAGATCAATATGGTCCCGCTTAACATCGATATCCAGCAACCCATAGGCTTGCACTGCATCAGTGTGGAACCACGCTTGATGATCCTTCAATATATTACCAATTTCATGGATCGGCATGTGACTGCCAACCTCATTATTTCCTGTCATAATCGTAACTAAAATCGTATCGTCACGTAATGCGGCCTTAAAATCAGCTAAGGAAATCAGTCCCTGCTGGTCAACTGGCAAATACGTGACTTCAAAGCCATGTGCTTGTAAATATTTCAGTGGTTTTAATACTGCTTCGTGCTCAATCGCAGTCGTAATGATGTGATGTCCCAAATTTTGACGTTGTAAAGCTGTTTGCATAATTGCAGTATTATCACTTTCACTACCACCACTGGTAAACACTATTTCAGTTTCAGCTGCATTGATACTGTGTGCCATTACTTGCCTACTCGCATCTAAAACTTGCCGTGCACGCCGGCCAAAATAGTGTGTGTTCGACGCATTTCCAAAATTTTCTCGCATTTGCTGCGTCATCTCATCAATCACTGCAGGCGCCATCGGTGTTGTCGCAGCGTTATCTAAATAAACGTGCTTCATCATTTTTGCCTCTTTTTCATCATTGCTATTTTTCTTACTCAAAAATTAAGCCAACTGCGCTAATAAAGCTAGAATCATCGCCGCAGAATGTTGACCAGCTTTTACTACAAAATCATCAAAAATAACACCTGCATCCTCATCGCCAACATCACTCATTGCACGAATAACAACAAATGGTACTTTGAATTGTGTCGCCACCTGACCGATTGCAGCACCTTCCATCTCACTAGCTAGCGCACCAGGAAAGTTAGCTAGAATCTTTTTACTAGCAGCTTGACTAGAAACAAACTGGTCTCCCGAAACAATTAATCCGGTCCGTGAAGCCAATTTAACGGCTGCTGCTGCACGCTGTACTCGGGCCACCCAGTCTGGATCAGCTTTAAAGCGAGCAGGTTGCTGTGGCAGTTGGCCAATGACATAACCAAACGCCGTTGCATCCACATCATGATAGGCTACTTCACTCGAAATCACCACATCACCAATTTTAAGCCCTTGGCCAATACCGCCAGCCGAGCCTGTATTTAAAACAACGTCGGGGGCATATTGCGCTAATAGTAGACCTGTGGTCATTCCCGCTTGTACTTTGCCAATTCCCGACCGGACTAAAATCACAGTTTGTTGGCTAATTTCACCTTCATAAAAATCAACACCAGCAATTTGGTGCTGATTTAAATGTGACATTTTTGATTTCAATAATTGAACTTCTTCTTCCATTGCTCCGATAATACCGATTTTCAAAAAATTACCCCTCTCAAGTCGCCATTAAGATAATGACATTACTGGTTAATTAAACAAAAAATAAAACCAAATAGACTAAAATAATTAACACCACAACAATACCGATTGCCCAGTTTAACCGTCGTTTTAAACGAGAATTATCTTGGGGTTGCTCAGGCACTTCAGTTTGCTGCCGGCGTGACTTAAGCTTAGGTGCTTGGCTGGCAGCTGCTTTTTGCTTCCGGTAGGCAGCACGACTAAGTGGTTGTTCTTGCTTATCCATCAGTTTACATCCCTCATTTTTGCCTTCCAAAATTCAACTGCTAATAATGTTTTTGCATCACAAATTAAACCTGCATCAATCTGCTTTTGCGCTTGTGCCATTGTTAATAAATGTACTCGTAAAAATTCATCTGGATCCATAGCTAGCCGTTCATTTACCGGCTGGATATTTTCTGCCCAATATAAATACATCCGTTCATTGGCAAAACCAGGTGAAGAATAAAATCGACTTTGTAAAGTTAACTTAGTGGCAGTATAACCAGCTTCTTCATTTAATTCGCGCCAAGCTGCCGCCTCTGCTGAATCATCTCGGGAATCAATTTTACCCGCTGGAATTTCGCAAGTCACTTGTTGTAAAGGCTCACGCCATTGTTCAACAAAAACCATTCGTTGATCATTTGTCACAGCCATTACCGCGGCAGCTCCAGGATGGCGGACAATTTCGCGCTGTGCCTTTTTACCATTGGGCAGCGCCACCGTTTCCAAATCTAAATCTATCATTTTACCTTGATAAAGATGTTGATTTTCTAGCCGCTTCTCCGCAAATTCCATATTTTCGCCTTCAGTCTAAATTAATGTAGAAAACCCATTATTATCATGATACCGATAATAATTTCTAAATTCAATTATCTTTATTATAATCAGCAAACAGGTTTAGTTGAAAATCAATCTTTAGACGTAGCTGCTATAAAAATGTCTGTGGTAAAATGAAATTAACATCTAATGGTCACGAAATGGAGTTGACAATAGTGAAAATAAAAAAGAATACACAAGGTCGTCGCTGGCTAGTCAGTCTGCTTGTTTTTATTGCCAGCTTCTATCTATTACGTTCATTTTTAACAAGCTGTATGCCGGTTAGAATGGGTACTGGCATGATGGGTATGGGGATGATGGGCATGCACCATGCTTCACCGGTATCTTTCCTTGCCTTCATTGGTGCATTACTAATCACTTGGTTAGTTTGGCTGATCTTTTTTACCTCAAAACCAAAAAAGAAGGTAAAAACTATCGACACCAAAATGTTGAAGCACTATCAAAAAGCTGGTATGTCTGATGATGATATCCGCTTTTTCCGGGAAACTATGGCAACCACAAAAAAACAAATTGATCAATTAGCTCACAATATGCAGCAAACAACGAAGCTCAAAGCCATTAACTTACACTTTGAACCCGTTAAAGTCAGCCAAGCTACTTTTAAAACCATTGTGGCGCAACCACAAAAACTACATGCTGCCAGTGATTACTTATACCGGCACCTACCGACGATGGTAGATTTGACGGCTAAATACAATACCATTAGTCAGCATGAAGTTAAAGACAAAGACACTTATGCCATTTTAGACAAAAGCGCACAAGTCATCACACAATTGGCGCAACAATTCCGTACGGATTACGAGATTCTAGTGGCAGACGATTTGAACGATATCAATGTTGATATGTCACTGGCAAAAGCGGCAATGAAAAAAGCCCAAGCTGATTCAGACGTAAAGGAGCAAAATTCTAATGGACAAAACGGACAAGAAAAATAATCAAGAAACTTCAACTTCAGATAACACAGTTTTAAATGAATTGTTACAAGATCCATTTAGCAACCAAAACACCCCGCAACAAACTGATAATCATGCAAAAAACCAACAACCGCAAATGATCGAGCGGCTAGACGCTAAGCAATATCAAGATGCACAAAAATTAGCTAAACAAATCGATGTGACGGACACCCAATCAGTGATGACTTATGGTGCGCAAGCACAAACAAAATTAGGTGAATTTTCTCAAGGTATGTTGAGCAAAGTCCAAAGTCAAGATACTGGTGCCATTGGGGATGCACTTTCTAAGTTGATGTACCGCCTAAATGAAGCTAGTCCTGATGATTTAAAAGCTGAAGATAGCAATATTTTCAAAAGAATGTTCGGTAAAGTGCGCAAATCAATTTTTGAAATTCAAGCGAAATACCAAAAGATCGGCGCGCAAATCGATACCATCGCCGTTAAATTGGATAAAGAAAAAAGTAATTTGTTAACTGATAATCGGATGCTCGAACAACTTTACCAAAAAAACAAAGATTATTTTGATGCTTTAAATGTCTTTATCGCTGCTGGTGAATTAAAACGGACCGAATTACAAACTAAATTAATTCCAGAGGCCAGCCAAAAAGCTGAGCAAAGTGGTGACCAAATGGACCTACAAGCAGTTAATGATCTCAACCAATTTGAAGAACGTTTGGATAAACGGGTCTATGATTTAAAATTGGCCCGCGAAATCACCATTCAACAGGCCCCACAGATTCGTTTAATCCAAAATACTAATCAAGTACTAGCTGAGAAAATTCAAGCTTCAATTAATACGGCAATTCCGTTATGGAAAAATCAAGTGGCCATTGCGTTAACGTTGTTACAACAAAAAGAAGCAGTGACTGCCCAACGGCAAGTTTCAGAAACCACTAACGATTTATTGAAGAAAAACAGTCAAATGCTTAAAATTTCTTCAATTGAAACGGCTAAAGAAAATGAACGCGGCGTAGTAGATATCGAAACGCTTAAACAGACCCAAAACGATTTAGTTGATACCTTGCAAGAAACGTTGAAAATTCAACAAGATGGCCGGGAAAAACGACAGAATGCAGAATTAGAATTGGGACAAATGGAAAATAATCTGCGTGATCAGCTGTTAGCTTTAACCCACGACAAAAAGCAAAATTAATTTAAAATGGAATCCCATAAAATAAGGGAGCAGCTCATTAATAGAGCCGCTCCCTTTTTGTTTGCCATTATCTAATCTAGCAATTGCAAGCTTTACTTTTCATTTGCCAAGCGCTTTTTCCGCCATAATCGGACCCCAGTAATCGTCGTCGCAACTAAGCAAATCAGCAACGATACAATAAAGGATAAATGCATCCCATAAATAAAAATATCTGGCCGCTGTGTTAAATAGGTAGTGACGTGCTGCCCATAACGATAACTCATGGCACTGAATAAAACCGTTGTTGCAATCGAAATGCCAAACACCATCCCTAAATTACGGGCTAACGCATTGATGCCACCTGCAATGCCTAAATCATCTTCAGTGACAGCACTCATCACCATCGTGTTATTAGGGGCTTGGAAAATACCGTTACCTAACCCAACTAAGCCGACACAAGTCATAAATAACCAAATCGGTGTGGCCAAGTCAATTAATAGGTAACCTATTTGGCTTAAAGAAATCAGCACTAAACCAATAAAAGTTAATAATTCTGGCCCAATCCGGTCAGAAATACTGCCAGCTAATGGCGAAGCAATCACTTGTACAATCGGAAAGATCATCAAAATATAGCCAGCCAAAGATGGCGAGAGTCCCCGTGCGTTTTGCAAATAAAACGGTGCAATCACATTGAAGAAAAAGTTAGTCACAAAAATTAAAAAACCAGCAATTAAGCTTAATGTAAACGCACCATTACGAAATAATTTAAACGAAATTAACGGTGCTTGTTGCCGCGGCTCAAACCAAATAAAACCAATAAAACAAACTAACGCCAGTACAAACAAACTTAAAATCAAACCATGTGTAAAACCAATTTGTTGACCCAAGAAAATGCCACCAAACAATGTCATGATCATCAACAAAAATAAAATGAAACCCGGATAATCAATTTTTTGCTGATGATAGGTCACATCTGCTGGCAAAATGTAATGACCTAAAATAATTGTCAAAATTCCAATTGGCACATTGAGCCAAAAAATGTAGCCCCAAGGTAAAACCGCTAAGATTAAACCACCGATACCTGGACCAGCAATCGCCCCTAGAGAAACAAACGAGCCAATAAAACCTAAAGCTTTCCCCCGTTCACTAAACGGGAAAATTTCGGTGATAATCCCATTATTGGTGCTCATCGTCATACTGGCACCAAAGGCTTGTAATCCCCGTGCCACTAATAAAAAAATTAAACTACGATTAAATCCACACAGTAATGACCCTAACACAAATAAAAAAGTCCCTAATCGAAAAACACGGATCTTGCCAAAAGCATCCCCTAATTTACCGAATAAAAGCAAAAAGGCACAAACCACCATTAAATAAATTGAAACAACCCATTCTGCTTGATTCATGGGAATTTTTAAATCTTTACTCATCACTGGCAAAGCAATATTTACAATACTACCATCCAGTGTCGACATAAAAGTAAATAAACCTACCGCAATCAAAATCAACCAGCGATTCTTTTGTACCTGCGGATTTTTTTGTAATGGGACTCGTTTTTCCGCTTTTAACGTTTCCTGTGTCACCAAAGTCACCTTTTCTAAAAATGAATATCATCTCAGCCAGTATACTCATTGTTTACGTAACTTGCAATTCAAATTAAGGACTAATCAACTGCTAGTTCAGCAAAAAACTAGTCGCTACAATTCACGCAAAAAAGTTCTAATCACAAAGTGACTAGAACTTTTAAAATTTAATCCGCCAACAGCAATTGACGAAAACATATTTTTTATCGACATTTTAAGAATAACATCAATTTTTACTTTCTAAGCCAATAATCTATTATTAATGCTGAAAATAGAACAATTAATCCAACAAATATAATTATGACAGTAATCAGTTTTAACATCATCGGAGAAACAATTAAAGCCAATGGATAATACCAGACACGGCAGCTCATTCCAAAAACTACATAAATATATATCGCCAATGCAATCAATAAGCCACTATAAGTACTGCGAGTCGTAACTGCAATGCTTCCAGCAATTCCACCCCAAAGTAATGCACTGGAAAAACCAGCAATTGTAAATAGCGGGACAGAAATCAGGGCATTAAAATGTTTTAAAAACATTACCCAGCTAAACATGATCAGTGCCGTATAAAAGATGCTTAAACCCACTCGTAACAATAAAATTTTTGTGATTGAAACTGGCTTACTGCGTAACAATTGAGAAAACGACTGCCCACTTTCAGTAAAATTGACCGTTCCAATAAGTAGTAACCCAATTATACTTACATAATTTTGTGTAATAGAAGCTGCCTCATAAAGATCGATTCCTTGAAAACTAGCAATTAATGGTAACAGCAAAAATAAAATTAAAACGGCTAGTAATTGCTTGCCAATAATAATTTTATGTTGGTATTTAATCAGTGCTAAATAGTTAATGTTGTCCATATGCACCCCTTCTTTGCCGAGATTTTAACCAAACTGCTACTAAAAATAATATTAAAGTGAGACCAATATAAAACAGTCGGTTAAGATAAATCGCTTGTTTTAAAGAAGCAAAAGTCGACCAGTTACTATCACCATTAAACCGCATTAAAGGTGACCAGGTGGTAACTCCAGCAATATCGGTAACGCTTAAAATAAAAATTCCAAAAACCACCATAATTGCCATAGTAATCACCGGTTTAAACAACCGTGTTAATACTAATGCCAAGGCGCTGATAAACATGATCGTCGGTAGGACAAAAAGTGTTGTCGCTTTAACAAAGGCCCAGCCATCAGTACTTAACTGTAAAACCCGGCCAACTTTGAGCAGCTGTATTGCCGGAAAAATTGATAACAATAATGTAAAACCATAAAGGACCAATACAGTCGTCAGATACTTAACCCCTAAGTATTGCCAAGTTGGTTTAAGTTTCAAGTCCAATAATTCTTGGCAATTTTCCCGCTGCGCTTTAGTATAATAAAGAATCAACGGGAAAACACTGAATATAAGCATAATAATGCCAAGATAATCGCTAAAGAGCCGGGCAAAATTACGACTGACACGATCTATCCGCATCTTTTTTTGGTAAGCATGTTTAGCAGCTGTATAGCTTAGTGGCTTTCCGCTACCAAATTCAAATAGCTGATTAGGTACATAAGCGGATTGACCGCCAATAATATGATCAATTTTACCCATTGCCTGCTTAAATCGACTATAACTAACTTGGCGATCAAGCTGGGACCAATTCGCTTTTGCTGGTGTGAAAGTTGTTAATGACTGATCCGTTAAATGCTTAAATATTTGATCCACTTTCTTTTTGTCTGTTTGCTTTAAATGGACATTTTTAACAAACATAACTGGCCGCGTTTGGAAAGTGTTATTTTGATATTCTTGTTGCAAGTCAAGTAATGCATTTTTCATAACGCTTCGTTTGTCCGTTTGTGCAGTATTACCATAGTCATTACTGCCTGGCCTAGGCCGCATTAAATAATTATCTGGATTATAAACCGTATTTTCCTGAAAGTGGGCTACTTGGCGATTAACATTACCTTGATATTGGGTGAAATAAAACGCAAAAGCGGCAACGCAGAAGGCGATAAAAGTAAGGCTTTTCACAAATAA
Source organism: Loigolactobacillus rennini DSM 20253 (assembly GCF_001436505.1). Taxonomy (GTDB): domain Bacteria; phylum Bacillota; class Bacilli; order Lactobacillales; family Lactobacillaceae; genus Loigolactobacillus; species Loigolactobacillus rennini. The sequence goes on from NZ_AYYI01000051.1 coordinate 22,944, forward strand.
AAGCAATTCTGTTTTAAAAAGCTTCATGACGGTCCCCCCTGATCAACGCTAAATACTTAGGTTCAAGTGCTTCCCTTTCTGGGCTAAAATCAGTGGTCTGCCCTTGAAAAATCAATCCCCCCTGATCAATGATCAACAACTGGTCACTAATGTGGGCAATATCTTCAACGATGTGGGTAGAAAAAATCACGATTCGCCGCTGCCCTAATTCACCAATAAAACGCCGGAAGTTGTCCCGCTCTTCCGGATCCAACCCGACCGTCGGCTCATCGACGATCAATACTTTCGGATCATTCAATAAGGCTTGGGCAATACCGACCCGCTGCTTCAGCCCACCAGATAGTTCCTTGATTTTGTAGTGGGCGTACTGTTCCAAATTTAAGCGCTGCAATAAAATTTCGATCCGCATTTTTAACGCCGCTAAGGGCATTTCCGAAAGTAGCCCAAGATAAATGAGCGCATCATTGACTTTCATGTTATTGTAAAATTGAAAATCTTGGGGTAAATAACCAATCATTTCCCGAATCTGCTTAACTTTCGTCACCGGAATATCATTGATAAAAACATCCCCAGAACTTTGACGCAATAAAGTCGCGATGATCTTCATCAGCGTGGTTTTCCCTGCGCCATTGCGGCCTAATAAGCCGACCACCCCATCAGTCAATGTAAAGCTTAGCTGATTTAAAACCACTTTTGTTTTAAATTGTTTACTTAATTTAACGGCGCGAATTTGAGTCATAACGCCACCCTCCTTTGGTATTCTTCTTAAGGTCAAACCACCAGCACAGCAGCAGCAAAACGCTTTGGCTACCGATGACCAGGCCGATATCTGCTTGCATGACGATCAAAATTACGGCAGTCAGTACAACAAGGCCAATCAACCCAATTTCCAGCCGCCGCTGCCGTTGTACTTGTTTGCGGGCGATTGCTTGAGCTTCTAGTTTTTCTAATTGATCCACTTTATTCCACATACTGATGAGAAAATTTTTTTCCTCATTATTAGGCTTCATTTCCTAAGCCTCCTTAATTTCTTTTTAAGCCGGCTATACCTGATTCTGGCGTTGCCAGCAGTAATCTGCATAACACCAGCAATTTCCTTAAACGACAAGTCAAAGAAAAAACGTAAGACGATCAATGTATACTCTTCATTCGTTAAATATTTTTTTAGATCCTCAAGTAAGTAGGTTTCGGCCTGCGCTTTAATTGGGAAATCAAAATTGGCTAAATTCAATTCTTCTATTTTTTTATGATTGCGCAGCCAATCGATCGCCGCATTTTTCAAAGATTTAAATAAATAAGTCTGAAATGAAGGGACCGGATAAATGCTTTTTCGTTTAAAGTAAAATTTGGCAAAAACATCTTGGGCAACATCTTCTGCGTAATAGTCATCTTTAATGATCTTGGTAATGTAATTGATGGCAGGTAGGCGGTAAAGCTTAACTAGTTGTGCAAAAGCAGCGCGGTCATCATTTAATGCCGCCTGCTTAAAAAGTGTTTCGTCATCTTGCATCGCTTTCCCCTCCTGCTTTACCCTTTCACTTATAATACGAATTTAATACCTAGAATGTTACACCTTTTTAAAATTAAAGCTCTTTATGCTTTCCATATTCACGCAAAAAAGTTCGGCTCTACAATAACAAGTGTGGATGAACAGAAAAAACTGTTTGTCGACACTTTTTTTCACGCAAAAAGGACATATCATCGTCCTTATGCTACAATCATGTCGACCAAAACCCAATTGAAAGCAGATGATAATATGTCCCATAAAGGTATTATACAAGATAATTTAACTAAAAGTGACCCCAGTTTAAAAATAAATCAAGTAATTGAAGAAAAAGCAGTTTATCGAGTACTGGGAAAACTGACTTATCGGCTCACTGTCTGTGCTTATTGTTACACCAGAAACATGGTCAAAAACGGCTTTAAGACCGTCTATATCCGTGATATTTCCTTTAATAATAAGCCCATTATGCTTCAAATCGCTAAGCAGCGCTTTTTATGCATAGCCTGCCACCGTTCAACAATTGCGCAAACTAAGTTAGTGAAAAAGCATGCGCAGTTAACGCAAAGATTGAAATTTAGCCTGATTAACTATTTAGCTAAAGATTTAGCCGTTGATCACATCGCCCAGACATTAAATATTTCGCCAGTTTCCGTCAACCGCATCGTCACAGAACTACACGAGCAATGGGTACACCCGCAAGCTGCTTTACCAACACACCTGTCTTTTGACGAAGTTAGAACCACCCAACATCAAATGAGTTTCTTAGCGATCAATGCCGAAAACGGCGATTTAGTCACCTTATTACCAGACCGCTTTGCCAAAAATATTGTCGCTCATTTTGAACGGAGTTATTCATTATCAGCCCGTAGCGCTGTTAAATCGGTGGTCTTAGACTTTAATTCTAGTTATCACACTTTTGTTAAACGCCTTTTCCCCAATGCCAAAATTATCGCGGATCGCTTTCACTTAATTCAAATGCTAAACCGGGTGATTAATCAAATCAGAATTTCTGTTATGCATCAGTTTAATTGGCATTCCAGACAGTATCGGCTGCTTAAATATTATTGGAAACTTTATCTCAAGCCCTTTGAGCAGTTAGAAACCAAACGGCCTTTTTGGAGAAAACACTTAAAAGATCGGTTAACCGCAGCGCAAATCGTTGCCCAAGGCATTAATATCGCGCCAGAATTCGCTCAGGTTTATGAAGTGGCCCAAGCGTTAGCGGCAGCGATTCGCAATCATCACCCGGCTAAACTGATCAAATTACTCAAAACAAAAACTCAAAATTTAGCTTTAAATACGTTACTTAAAACCTTTAATACCAGAGCTAAAGCCATTATTAACGCGCTGCGCTCGCCATTATCCAATGGCCGCATCGAAGGCATCATTCATAAAATTAAACAAATCAAGCGCACCGCTTACGGTTATCGCAATTGGCAACACTTCAGAGATCGCATTTTAATTGAATTTTCATTCAAAACGAAAAAAAGGAAACCAATTCGGGCTCTACAATATCTGTTGTTGGTAATCAATTTAATGATTACTGATGGCAGATTTTTTGTATACTTAATTAGGGATAAAAAAACGGACATCC
>NZ_AYYI01000052.1 GCF_001436505.1 Loigolactobacillus rennini DSM 20253
CTTTTTGCGTAATCTGCGTTACTAAATTTGTTCAAGTTATTTCTTGCAATCTGCCTAATGGATAAAAATATGCTTGTTTGGTGTAATTGCCTTTATGATAGCATAAATTTGCACTTGCATTAGTTGGATCTTAAAAAGATACTAAATTATTATCGTTTGTTAGTCGCTTTCTTATTGACGGCTAGGGGTTGGTTGGTTATAATTAAAACCGAATCGAATTTTCTAAGAGCAATCTTGCAAAACGGTTCCATTTTTGAGCTCGGAGGGAGGGATATCATAATGGCAAAGACAGTCATTCGTAAAAACGAATCTCTTGATGACGCTCTTCGACGCTTCAGACGTACTGTGTCCAGAAATGGTACATTAAAAGAATACCGGAAACGCGAGTACTATGAAAAGCCAAGTGTTAAACGTAAGTTAAAATCAGAAGCAGCAAGAAAACGTAGTAAAAAGAAGAGAAGATACTAGTTCGCTTGTTGGTTAAGGGATGATATCCATGAGTCTGATCGATACGCTAAATGCTGACTTGAAGTCCGCAATGAAGGCACGTGACAAAGCAAAGTTATCTGTTGTACGTATGCTGAAGGCCGCCGTAACTAATCGTCAGATTAAACTTGGTCATGATTTAAATGACCAAGAAGCGCTTGCTGTCCTAACTAGTGAGTTAAAGCAGCGTAAAGAGTCGTTAGCTGAATTTCAAAAAGCTGGGCGGGACGATTTAGTCACGCCACTACAGCAGGAAATTAAAATTGTTGAACACTATTTACCTCAACAGATGACTGAAGCAGAAGTCAGTGGCTTAGTTAATAAGACGGTTGCTAGTCTCAATGCGACTTCGACCAAAGATTTCGGTAAAGTGATGCAGACGCTGATGCCACAAGTTAAAGGCAAGGCGGATGGCGCTTTGGTCAATCGTTTGGTTAAAGCAGCTTTAACTAAATAATCAGTAAAAAATAGTCGGGCTAAGGTTCGGCTATTTTTAATTCCCTAAAATTAATTCGGGTAACTAAGTGATAAGTGCGTTTAAATGGCATAAATTATGTTGAGAACTCGTGGTTAGCGGGTGCTTTTTAGTGGTGGTTGTGCTATCATTTTGAGTGATTACAAACTTTAAAACGTCGAAATATATGGAAAAGGAGCACTTCTTTGACAGAAGAAAAAATTGTTAAACATTTCCAGGTCAGTGATCCTGAACAAGCCGTTAGTTTAATGGGCAATCAAGATAAAAACTTAAAATTGTTGGAAGAAGGGCTAAATGTCACGCTGAATGCATTTGGCAATGATATTAAAATTACGGGAACCAGTCAGGCTGCTAGTCGTAGCTATGCGGTTTTGAGTAATTTAGTTGAATTAATTGCCCAAGGCATTACAATCAGCAGTGGTGACGTGGTCAGTGCAATTAAAATGGCTAACCGCGGGACGCTAACCCATTTTCAAGCGCTTTACCAAACAGAATTAATTAAAGACCGGCGGGGTAAGCCAATTCGGGTTAAAAATTTCGGGCAACGCCAATATGTACAAACGGTTGCAAATAACGATGTTACGTTTGGCATTGGTCCTGCTGGTACAGGTAAAACATTTTTAGCTGTTGTGATGGCGGTGGCAGCAATGAAAAATGGCAGTGTTGAAAAATTAATTTTAACCCGCCCAGCAGTCGAGGCTGGTGAAAGTTTAGGCTTCTTACCCGGAGATTTAAAGGAAAAAGCAGATCCATATCTACGGCCGATCTATGATGCGTTATATGCAGTTTTAGGTGCTGAACATACTGCACGTCTGTTAGATCGGGGTGTCATCGAGATCGCCCCATTAGCGTATATGCGAGGTCGGACTTTAGACGATGCCTTTGTTATCTTGGATGAAGCGCAAAATACAACGCCTGCGCAGATGAAAATGTTTCTGACACGTTTAGGATTTGGGTCTAAAATGATTGTGAACGGTGATGTGACCCAAATTGATTTACCGCGGCACGCCAACAGTGGTTTAGTTCAAGCACACCGGATTTTAAAAAACATTCCCCACATCGGCTTTGTTAACTTTAGTGCGGCTGATGTGGTGCGTCATCCAGTTGTAGCCAGCATTATTGCGGCTTATGACCAACAAGGTGACCAGCAAGCAGCAAAAAATAAACAGAACATGTAAACTTAGGCTAGCTTGAGAACGGAGCTTAATCGGTCACGCTTCTCAAGCAGTCTCTTAGGCATTAATTGTGAAAGGCAGGCTTACTGCGTGGATTTAGAAATAGTTGATCACACTAAACAAGTTACAGCAGCACATTTAAAATTGATTCAAGAAATTACTGAGTTTGCTGGTAACTATCTTCATTTACCAGCGGATACAGAAATGTCCGTTACGTTGATGCATAATGATGAGATTCACCGGATTAATCGGGAATACCGCCATACAGACCGGGCAACGGATGTGATTAGTTTTGCCATCGAAGAAGATCCAGACGATCAAGATAAAATCATTTTACCGCCAGATCTGCACATTCCGCGGAATATTGGAGATTTGATGATTTCCATTGATAAGGCACAGTCACAGGCAGCTGATTACGGGCATTCTTTTGAACGCGAATTAGGCTTCCTTGTGGTTCATGGCTTTTTACATTTAAACGGCTATGATCACATGCGCTCACCAGCAGATGAAAAAGAAATGTTCGCATTGCAACGGCAAATTTTAGATGCTTATGGCCTTAAAAGATAAGCAGAAGGTTACTAAAAACCAACATTTGTGGCAGAGTATGTGGCACGCACTATGTGGTTTGGGGACAGCCGTAAAATTAGAGCGGAATATGCGCTGGCATGTATTGGCAGCGGTCTTAGTCATCGTCTTAGGCTGGTGGTTAGGTTTAACCTTAAATCAATGGCTATGGATCGGCTTAGCTATTTTCTTGGTGATTCAAAGTGAAGTCTTCAATACTGTAATTGAACAAGTGGTTGATTTATTGACTGCACATCACTATGTACTGGCAGCCAAATACGCTAAAGATATGGCGGCAGCTGCAGTGTTATTGGCAGCCCTGTTTGCGTTTTGCGTGGGCTTATTAATTTTTATACCTAAAATCTTAGGATTGTTGCCGTGAAATTAAATGGAGGAATTAACTTATGGACCAAAAACAAGCCGCTTTTCATTCTGGTTTTGTTGCGATTGTCGGGCGGCCCAATGTTGGTAAATCAACATTGCTAAATCGGGTTGTTGGGCAAAAGGTCGCGATTATGTCAAATAAAGCGCAAACTACCCGGAATAAGATTCAAGGGATTTACACTGCTCAAGACAGTCAAATTGTGTTTATCGATACGCCGGGAATTCATAAACCACAAACTAAATTAGATGAATTCATGTTAAAATCAGCTACTTCTGCTTTAAGTGAAGTTGATGCCATTTTATTTATGGTGAGTGTTCGCGATAAAATGGGTCCCCAAGATACTTTTATTTTGGAGCAATTAAAGCAAACTAAACAACCAGTTTATTTATTAGTTAATAAAATTGATACTGTTCATCCTAATGATTTAGCCCCGTTTGTTGAAGCTTATCAGGCTAAACGTAAATTTGCAGCGGTTTTTCCAATTTCTGCTTTGGAAGGCAATAATGTACCGGAATTGCTGGCTGCATTAAAACAGCATTTGCCAGAAGGGCCTAAATATTATCCTGATGATCAGATTACGGACCATCCAGAATATTTTGTAGTGTCAGAGTTGATCCGGGAGAAAATTCTCGAGCTCACTCGTGATGAGGTACCGCATTCAGTGGCGGTTAACGTTGAGCGGATGCGCCGTAACGATCAAGGCAAATTACGAATTGAAGCGACCATTATCGCTGAGCGCGCTGGTCAAAAGGGGATTATTATCGGCAAAGGCGGCCAAATGCTAAAGAAAATTGGGACTTTAGCGCGGCAAGATATCGAGCACCTTTTAGGCGATAAAGTCTATTTGGCTTTATGGGTAAAAATTGATAAAAATTGGCGTAATAATCAGCACTATTTAAATGAATTGGGCTACCAAAAGAAAAACTATTGATTTGAGGCGGTTAAGTGGCACAGCGGGAAATTGCAGATTTTAATGGTATCGTTATGCTACGTAAAGATTACCGTGAACGTGACATGTTGGTTAAAATTTTAACTGATCATTTTGGGAAAAAAATGTTTTTTATTCGACGTGCGCGTAAACGGGGCTTTAGTTTGGCAGCGGCGATTTTACCTTTTACGCATGGAACTTACATCGGAAATATCCGTGCTGATGGGTTATCTTTTATCAACACGGCAAAAAATTATCGGCAGTGGCAAAGCATTAGTCAAGACATTACGTTAAATGCTTATGCTACTTATATTTTAAATTTAATCGATGTTGCTTTTCCAGATGGGCAAGTGATTGCGGAATGGTATCAGCGCGCCCTCTTTGCGTTAAATGCCATTGACGAGGGCTTTGATCCGCAAATTATCACTAATATTATTGAAATTCAACTCTTACAGCCTTTTGGGGTCGCACCACGGTTAGAAAGTTGTGTCGTTTGTCAGCGCACGGATTTGCCATTTGATTATTCACAGCGTTATGGTGGCTTATTGTGTAAGCAGCATTGGCAGCTCGATCCTTATCGCTTTCATGCAAGTGCCCGGGCAATTTATTTAATGCGTTTATTTTCTGTCATTAATTTGCAGCAGATCAATTCCATTTCAGTAAAAGCGACTACTAAACAAGAACTACGGCGAATGCTAGATCGTATTTACCAAGATGATGTAGGCTTATCATTGAAAAGCAAGCATTTTCTTGATCAAATGGATCAATGGGATCAAGTAATGAAACCTAGGTTTGACAAGCATTCGGAAAAGCCGTAGAATTTTGGTTAGAGAACAATGAGGAAACGGTGTTAGTGACAAACTTAACAGCGAGCCTGAGTAGGTGTGAGTCAGGTAAGTTTTGCACTAACGTGGCATTTCTGAGTTCTAAAGTTAAATAATTAATGAAGTGTTGAGCAGTTTTAATCGCTCAGAACTAGGGTGGAAACGCGCACAGTCGTCCCTATGTCGTTTATCGGCATAGGGACTTTTTAATATGGTAACTGTTACTTTAACAAACTTAAATGGGGGGATCGTTCATGCAACAGACTTTAGACATTCAAAATATGATTTTGACACTGCAGCGTTATTGGGGCAAACAAGGCTGTATGCTAATGCAAGCTTACGATACTGAAAAAGGAGCAGGGACTATGAGTCCATATACCTTTTTAAGGGCAATTGGACCAGAACCTTGGAATGCTGCTTACGTTGAACCGTCACGCCGGCCAGCTGATGGCCGTTACGGGAATAACCCGAACCGGCTATACCAGCATCACCAGTTTCAAGTTGTGATGAAGCCATCACCGGCTAATATTCAAGCGTTGTATCTAGGCAGTTTACGTGAATTGGGCATCAAACCTTTAGAACACGACATTCGTTTTGTTGAAGATAACTGGAAAAATCCGTCAATGGGTTGTGCCGGTGTAGGTTGGGAAGTTTGGCTAGATGGCATGGAAATTACACAGTTTACTTATTTCCAAGTTGTCGGTGGGTTAAATGTTAAACCGGTCACTGCTGAGATTACTTATGGGATTGAGCGGTTGGCTTCCTACATTCAAAATGTCAACTCTGTTTTTGACCTTGAATGGGGCGATGGTGTTAAATACGGCGATATTTTTAAAGAACCGGAATATGAGCAATCTAAATATTCATTTGAAACCAGCAATCAGGACATGCTGTTGCAACTTTTTAATTTATACGAGCAAGAAGCTAAGCAGCAAATTAAAAATGGTCTGGTTCACCCTGCTTATGATTATATTTTAAAATGCAGTCATACTTTTAATTTACTAGACGCCCGGGATGCAGTCAGTGTGACTGAACGAGCAGGTTATCTAGCGCGAATTCGTAACATGGCCCGGGCGGTAGCGCGCGCGTTTGTGGCCCAGCGAGAAAAATTAGGTTTTCCGTTATTGAAGGACCAAGCTAAAAAGGAGGAAGCATAATCATGGGACAAACTTTTCTGTTGGAAATTGGTTTGGAAGAAATTCCAGCACAAATTGTCACGCCGAGTCGGGATCAATTAGCGCGGCGGGTAACTGACTTTTTAAAGGCAAAGCATTTAGCCTATGGTGATGTTCATTCTTTTGCCACTCCCCGGCGCTTAGCGGTTATGTTAACTAATGTTGCAGAAAAACAGGCAGATGATAAGCAAGAAGTTCGCGGGCCTGCTAAACAAACTGCATTGGATCAGGCAGGACAATGGACCAAAGCTGCCCAGGGATTTGTTCGGGGGCAAGGTTTAACAACCGCTGACATTACCTTCAAGAAACAAAAGGGCAAAGAATATGTTTTCGTCAATAAATTCACCCCTGGGAAATCGGCTAAAGAAGTTCTAAGCGGGTTGACGACGGCAATTACTAAAATGACTTTTCCGACACGGATGCGTTGGGGAAATTATGACTTCGAATACATTCGGCCATTACATTGGTTAGTTGCACTGTTAGATCAAACTGTCGTCCCGCTAAAAATTTTAAACATCACTAGTGGCCGAACGACTTATGGCCATCGGTTTTTAGGTGGGCCAGTAACATTAGCCCAGGCTAGTGACTATCAAACGGCTTTAAAGAAACAATACGTTATTGCGGACTCTTCGCAGCGCAAGGCGATGATTAAAGAACAGATTCATACTCTTGCAGCGCAAAATGATTGGGTGGTTGAATTAGATCCGACTTTATTGGAAGAAGTTAATAATTTGGTAGAATATCCTACCGCATTTGCCGGTCATTTTGATTCAAAATACCTTAATATGCCAGATGAAGTATTGATTACCTCAATGAAAGTGCATCAGCGCTTCTTTTACGCGCGCAATCAGGCTGGGAAATTATTGCCTGTCTTTATTTCTGTTCGTAATGGTAATCAGCAGCATTTAGCTAATGTGGTTAAAGGTAATGAAAAAGTGCTAACAGCAAGGCTGGAAGACGCACAATTCTTCTATAATGAAGACCAAACGCACACCATCGCTGAATATGTTGAGCGTCTTAAAAAAGTGACTTTCCATGAAAAAATTGGCACTATGTATGAAAAAATGCAACGGGTGCAATTAATTTCACAGGCTTTAGGTAAGTATGTTGAATTAAATCAAGCCCAATTAGCAGATCTTAAACGCGCTAGTGCCATTTATAAATTTGATTTAATGACAGGTATGGTCGATGAGTTTCCAGAACTACAAGGCATTATGGGAGAAAAATATGCCTTGTTACAAGGTGAGAAACCAACAGTGGCCACGGCAATTCGCGAACATTATTTACCTAAAGTTGCTGAAGGTGCTTTACCACAAACGGATGTTGGCGCAGTGCTGGCAGTTGCTGATAAATTAGATAGCATTATCAGTTTCTTTGCTGTTGGTTTAATTCCTAATGGGACTAATGATCCTTACGCATTGCGGCGACAAGCAGCAGGAATTATCCGGATTGTTAAAGCTGAAGGCTGGCATTTAGATGTTGCGGCATTCCGGCAACAGATTACAGATCTCCTAACAACGCATCAAGCGACGTTTGGGTTAGATTTTAGTACCAATGTGTCAGATTTCTTAGATTTTATCAATGATCGGATGCGGCAGTGGTTTGGTCAGCGGCAAATCCGTTATGACATTATCGATGCTGTTTTGGCAGGCCATGGTCATGACCTTAAGCAAATGTTTGCTGCTGCTAAAGTGTTACAGCAAAATAAAGATAAACCAGCTTTTAAAGCGACTATTGAAGCGTTAACCCGGGTTTTACGGCTTAGCCAAAAAGCTAAATTTAATGGTCAGGCTAGTTTAACAGTTGATCCGGCATTGTTTGAAAATCAAGCTGAAAAAGATTTGTATCAGGCAGTTGAAAAAGTTCGTCATCAAGCAGCACAGCGGACCATTGAAGAAAATTACCACGCACTTGAACAATTACGGCCTTTAATTGCTGCTTATTTTGACGCCACTATGGTCATGGTGGACGATCAAGCGGTTCGGGATAATCGACTGAAGCAACTGGCAATTTTAGCACAGTTAATCTTTAGTATTGCTGATTTAAACCGCCTAATTGTCAAGTAGAAGTTTAAGCAAACCAATTGCTGGTATCAGCATTTTGTGCTATAGTTAATACTGTATTTTTGTACTCGTTAACTGGAGAAAAGTCGCACTCATTTTGGGTGCGACTTTTCAAAGCTTAAGGCTTAGAAGCAAGGTGATGATTTTGGCGACTAGGATTCCAGAAGCGGTAATTGAACAAATTCGTGGTGCTGTTAATATCACCGATATTGTTGGCCAGTACGTACAGCTGAAAAAGTCCGGTCGCAATTTATTCGGCCTGTGTCCGTTTCATGAAGAGCGGACGCCGTCTTTTTCGGTTACTGAAGATAAGCAAATATTTCATTGTTTTAGTTGTGGCCGTGGGGGCAATGTTTTTAAATTTATTATGGAAATTGACCAGCTCAGTTTTCCTGAAGCAGTTGTGCGCGTTGCAAAGCTAGCGCATTTAGACATTGACCTTTCTGGGTACCAGTTGACATCGACACCTAAAAGTACCGTTTCACCGGAACAAAAAGCAATGTTGCAACTTTATCAGGCAGCAGCAGCATTGTATCATCACATTTTGTTGAACACTAAGTTAGGTGAAGCAGCATTAGCTTATACGCAAAAACGGCAGTTATCTTCGCGGATTTTAGATGCGTTTAAAATTGGTTATGCACCTGATGAAAATAATTTGCTTTTACGTTTTTTTAAGGAAAAGAAAATTGCTTTTGACATTTTACGTCGTTCTGGCCTATTTATTGAAAATGCGGATGGCACGTTGCGTGATCGGTTTGTAAATCGTGTGATGTTTCCGATCAAGGATGCGCACGGTCAAGTAATTGCCTTTTCTGGACGCGCATTAACAGTGAGTGATGGGCAACCTAAGTACCTTAACAGTCCAGAAACTGAATTATTTAATAAGCGGCAAGTGCTGTTTAATTTTGATGTGGCTAAAAATGAAATGCGCAAGGCTAAACAAGCGATTTTGTTTGAAGGCTTCATGGATGTGATTGCGGCTTACCGCGCCGGCGTTAAGTGCGGTGTTGCTTCTATGGGAACCAGTCTGACCAATGAACAGTTGTATTTGTTGCAACGGTCTACTGATCATTTAATTGTTTGTTATGACGGTGACCAGCCAGGAATGAAAGCTACTGACCGGGTCATTGGTTTGCTACGCGAAGACAATCGATTTCAGCTTAATGTTGTGACATTACCGAAACAATTGGATCCTGATGAATATGTTGATCAGTACGGAGCTGAAAAATTTCAGCAAATTCTAAAAAATGGGTTAGAAACACCAGTTGGTTTTCGCTTGCGTTACCTTAAACAAGGGCGTAATTTAGCTAATGAACAAGAAAAACTTGCTTATATTGATGCGGCATTGCACGAGTTAGTTCAAGTTAGTTCAGCTGTTGAGCGGGACGTTTATTTAAAACAATTGAGTCAATCTTTAGAAGTAACTTATACCGCATTAACCACACAGCTACAAGACTATCTAGTGGATGCTGCAGTTGCTAAACGCCAAAATAATCGTCAGCAAACACAGGTGTCTGCAGAAAAACCACAAGTTCATCAGCAGCAGCCAAAATTAAACCGGGTTGAGCGGGCAGAACAAGGGTTGCTCAGCTTATATTTTAAAGAACCTGACATTCGTTTGGCACTACAGGAACGGGACGATTTTCAGTTTGTGCATCAATCCTACCAGCAATTATATCAACTCGCTAAAACTTATTTTGAGCGTCATGATCAGTTTGTCATCGCTCAATTTGTGGATCAAGTGACAGATGATCAGTTACAACATTTGGCCATTGAAATTGATCTGCTAAGTTTTGATGAAAATACAATTGATGCACAGTTTCAAGATTATTTACGCACTATGGCACAGGCTGGCCTGGAAACGCAATTACGGCAAGCACAAGCGACGTTACAAGAAGCCAGTCGTATTGGTGACAATGACCGGTTGCTAGACACTTTACAGACAATCGTTCAAATCAAAAAACAATTACAACCAACTAACGATTCGTCAGTTGGTTAAACGGAGTTGTTTTAGTATACCAATTTGTAAAAGCGCGTTATCATGGAGTTACTTGTTAATGATGACATGTGCTGAACAATTGAAAATGATTATGAGTTTGAAATTAGGGAGGCCGATCTAATGGCAAAAAAAACTGTGAAGCGCGGGAAAAAGGAATTAAAAGCGGCACTTAAAGCGCTCATCAAAGAATATAAGCCAAAGAAACAAATTCAAGAAGACACGCTGACCAAGAAAATTTTAGTGCCGTTTGGCTTAAAATCAGATGAAATTGAAAAAACAATTTTACGGATTGAAGATCAAGGAATCAGTGTTGTTGATGAAAACGGTGAGCCTTCACAGCAAAGTCTGCGCAAAGAAAAGAAAGTTTCTAAAAAAGCTTTGCGTGATGTGTCGGCTCCTGCAGGTATTAAAATCAACGATCCAGTCCGGATGTATTTAAAAGAAATCGGTCGGGTACCCTTATTGACTGCAGATCAAGAAGTTGCCTTAGCATTGAAAATTGAACAAGGTGATGAAGAAGCCAAGCAGCGCTTAGCTGAGGCTAATTTACGGTTAGTTGTTTCAATTGCAAAGCGTTATGTTGGCCGGGGGATGCAATTCCTTGATTTAATTCAAGAAGGCAATATGGGCTTGATGAAAGCCGTTGAAAAGTTTGATTACCGCAAAGGATTTAAATTTTCCACTTATGCGACTTGGTGGATTCGTCAGGCGATTACCCGGGCCATCGCTGACCAAGCACGGACCATTCGGATTCCAGTGCACATGGTTGAAACCATCAATAAGCTTATTCGGATTCAGCGTCAATTGTTACAAGATTTAGGCCGTGAACCAACGCCAGAAGAAATTGGCGCGGAAATGGCCATGCCGACCCATAAGGTGCGTGAAATCTTGAAAATTGCTCAAGAACCGGTTTCATTGGAGACACCGATTGGTGAAGAAGATGATTCGCACTTAGGCGATTTCATTGAAGATCAAGATGCTACTAGCCCGGCTGACCATGCAGCTTATGAATTGTTGAAAGAGCAATTAGAAAGTGTCTTGGATACCTTAACCGACCGGGAAGAAAATGTCTTGCGGTTGCGGTTTGGCCTAGATGATGGCCGGACACGCACTTTAGAGGAAGTCGGTAAGGTCTTTGGTGTTACCCGTGAGCGGATTCGGCAAATTGAGGCTAAAGCGTTGCGTAAGTTACGCCATCCTAGCCGTTCAAAGCAATTAAAAGATTTTCTTGAATAGTTTTGGTGATAAAAACTGTGGCAAAATTTGGCTCTACAATATCTGTTGTTGGTAATAGATTTATCTATTATTGATGGCAGAT
>NZ_AYYI01000053.1 GCF_001436505.1 Loigolactobacillus rennini DSM 20253
AACAATTAGTAACGATAATAAAAACAAGGTAAATTAGGGTACGTTTGACAGTACCTTAAAAATTTGAGGGATTAATAAATGAAAACTTTAGTAATTGCAGAAAAGCCAAGTGTTGCAGCGTCTTTAGCCAAAGTTTTAAACGCAACACAAAAAACGCGCCACTATTATAGTGGTGCACAATACATTGTCACCTGGGCGTTAGGACACCTGCTGACGTTAAAAATGCCAGAAGATTATAAACCCGCTTGGCAAAAATGGACGCTGACTGATTTACCGTTAATGCCTAAAAAAATGCAAATTAAGCCGTTACCTAAAACACGAGCGCAATTAAAGGCAATTGCCGGCTTAGTAAAGCGCTCAGACGTTAAACAAGCTGTGATTGCAACTGATGCAGGACGGGAAGGCGAGCTAGTTGCACGCTGGATTTTGGACTACCTTAAATTTAATAAACCAGTTAAACGGCTATGGATTTCATCTCAGACAGATAAAGCAATCCGCTCTGGCTTTGCGCATTTAAAACCTAGCCATGATTATGATCAATTGTATGCAGCTGCCCAAGCACGGGCTGAGGCAGATTGGTTGGTGGGGTTAAATGTGACCCGCGCCTTGACGGTTAAATATCAAGATAGTTTATCAGCTGGTCGTGTCCAGACGCCAACATTAGGGTTAGTGGCCACACAGGCGGCTAAAATTCAGCAATTTAAGCCCCAGACTTACTACAGTTTAACGCTACAAACAAAATCGGGTGTGGCTCAGTTGGCAGACAACCCGCATTTATCAGCGGCAGCAGCACAGAAAAAACAACAGCAGTTGCAACAATCTGTCTATGCAGTTAAGGCGGTTAAAGAAAAACAAAAACGTCAAAAAGCGCCACTACCTTATGATTTAACAGAATTACAAAAAGTGGCGAACCAACGTTATCAGTTTTCAGCTAAGAAAACACTAGCTGCGTTGCAAAATTTATATGAGCGTTATAAAGTGGTGACTTATCCGCGAACGGATTCTAAGTATTTAACGCAAGATCTTAAAGCGACGATGCCAGAACGATTGGCGGCAATCAGTGGTTATGTACCAGAAGCTAAACCTTTGGCAGCTAAAAAAGCGCCGGTTGTGCAAAAGAGAGTGTTTAATGATGCCAAAGTCACTGATCATTATGGCCTGATTCCAACGGAACAAATGCCGCAACCGGCGTTGTTTGCTAATGATGAACGTAAAATCTATGATTTAATTGTGGCCCGCTTTATTGGTTTGTTTTTACCAGATTATCAGGAGACCCAATATACCTATCAGCTAGATGATGATTTTGTCCTTAAACAGACACAAGTGACTCAAGCTGGCTTTAAAGTAGGAGTAAACGCGACTAAAACCGTCAAGCCATTGTCGATCGGAACAAAATTATCAGGAACGGTCCGGTTGAACAAAGAATTAACCCAGGCACCTAAACCTTTAAGTGAAGCGACTTTATTGGTACAAATGGAAAAGCAAGGTCTTGGGACACCAGCAACACGGGCAGAAATCATTGAAAAATTAGTTACCTCTGGTTTGATGGTGCGTACTGGGACACATTTGGAAGTAACGCCTAAGGGTAAACAGCTTTTAAAATTAGTTAATCCACGCCTGACAACACCTGGATTAACGGCTAAATGGGAACAACAGTTACAACAGATCGAACGTGGTGAATTGGTTAAAGCGCAATTTATCCACCAGATTAAACTAGCAACAACCGACTTAGTCCAAGAAGTTAAACGGAGTACGGCAGCATATAAAGATTTTAATTTGACAACAAAAGTCTGTCCTAAATGTGGGGCTAAATTACGCCAAAAACAGACCCGGCAAGGTGTTTTATTGGTTTGCAGCAACCAAAATTGTAACTATTACCGCCGGCGTGATCCTAAGGTAACCAACCATCGTTGTCCGCAATGCCACAAAAAGATGGTATTATTAACGGGTGAGCACGGACGCTATTTTAAATGTATTCACTGTAATATTACGGAAAAAGTTGGTGCTGCTAAAGGTAAAGGAAAAGCTAAAATGAACCGGCACGAGACACGGCGCTTACTCAAAAAGGTTAATCAAGAAGATGCACCAGGTGAAAGTGCATTAGCACAAGCTTTAAAAACAGCTATGGCACAGAAAAAATCTTAAAGAGCAATGAAAGGGTGCGGAGCATGAAAACAAAACGTGAAGCCATTGTAGTGGAACAATTTCACTATGACCGCGAATCGGAAACTGTCAAACCTAAAACAGATGTCCAAGTTCATGTTAATGAGGTGACTGCAACTGGTGAAGGTGCGGACGCGATGATGGCTAAAGGAAAAATTTTTCAATTTAGCGTTCCGTTTAAAGTGGTTTTGCAAGGCTTTTCTGTCAGTGGTAAGATCACGCAGATTGTGCAGTTGTTGGGATTTAAAGGAACACCAGATGATATTTCTGCCGAAGAAATGCAGAAATTGTCGCGTCCGTTAGTTGAATATATCGAAACGTTGACTTATCAGGTGACTGCAGTTGCTTTAGACAAAGGCGTACAACTGGATTTTCGTCCAGAAGAAGCGAATGATGGGGCGGAATAATCACTGAGTATTAAACTTGCGCGAAGCTTTAGTTGATCGGCAATTGTGAAATCAACTAAAGCTTTTTCCGTTGTTGCCAGATATTGAGGTTTAAGCAATTAATAGATTGTGTATAATGGATGGAGAAGCTTTTTAGAAAGTGGGTGTGTTTTAGTGGCAACGCGTAGAAAGCCACGGCGAAAGCGCACGTCAAAGGCAAAAAAGCGGCGTAAAACGACCGCAAAGAAAAATTCAATGTATACCGTTAACATTATTGGTTTAATCTTTGTCCTATTAGGTTTATTTGCTACTTTTAAATGGGGCTTTGTTGGCAATCAATTAGCTAATTTAATGCGGATTATTGCAGGAGATACTTTCCCAGCGCTAGCCATTTTATTAGGTGTTTATGGTCTCTTCTTATTAGTTGTAGGCCGTGGTCCTGTTTTGTCTGGTAAGCGTATCGGTGGCACACTATTGGCATATTTTAGTTTCTTATGTTTTTTGGATGCTGTGATGTTTACACAGTTAGAATTGCACAGCCAGTTTGTACCGGTAACTTGGCGCTTTTTAGTGGCTGATTTTCAGCGTGCTAGTGTGACGACAACTATCGGTGGTGGTATGCTGGGAGCATTAGGTTATAGTGCGAGTTATTTTCTGGTGGGTCAGTTTGGTACTTATTTGCTGACGGTCGTCGGAATATTGACTGGCTTATTTCTGCTTTTTGACATTCCATTTGTGGTTGTTAAAGCAGCAGTAACTCAGATTGTGCGTGTTGTGCATTGGTTTGGCCGGCAATTAATGAGTTTACTTAAGCGTTTAGGCATGGCGGGACAAAAAATTAGTCCTCAGTTAAAACGATTAAAAAAAACCAGCAAAAAGCCAAAATCTTTACGGCCAGCGCCAACGAAACAACCTGCTGAATCAACTGTAGCTGCAACGGCTGAGAAAAGTGATCAATCTTCCACTCAATCTGCTGCACCAGCACCAACAATTAATGTTGCATCAAAGCAGATGAATGCACCGCAATCACAACAAGCAAAAGTTGATTTAGATCAATTAGCGGCGCCAACTTCGGCTGCACCTGAAAGTGCAACCCCAGCTTTGGTACAAGTAGAAGCAGATGAGGATTATCAATTGCCGCAAGCAGATTTATTGCAGGCGATTCCACCAACAGATCAAAGTGCTGAATATGCGACAATTAAACAAAATACTAAAAAATTGAAGCAAACTTTTGATAGTTTTGGGATCGATGTTGAAGTAAAAAACGTTAATTTAGGGCCGGCAGTGACTAAATATGAAATTAAGCCTGCTATTGGTGTCAAAGTCAGTAAAATTGTCAGTTTGACAGATGATCTTGCTTTAGCGTTAGCAGCAAAGGATGTTCGGATTGAAGCTCCGATTCCTGGGAAATCCTTAATTGGGATCGAAGTGCCTAATAAAGCCGTCGCTACGGTTTCTTACCGTGATGTTTATCAATCACAGCCGGCACATCCTGGTAAATTATTGACAGTGCCGATTGGCCGAGATATTTCGGGCAAAGTCATTATGATTGATATTACTAAAATGCCCCATCTACTGATCGCTGGATCGACCGGTAGTGGGAAATCAGTTATGATTAATGATATTATTACTGGCTTATTAATGACAGCCAAGCCCCATGAAGTTAAAATGATGATGATTGATCCAAAAAAAGTGGAACTTTCTGTGTATAATGGGGTTCCTCACCTTTTGACGCCAGTTGTTAGTAATGCCAAAAAGGCGGCTCAGGCTTTGCACAAAGCAGTTGCTGAAATGGAACGGCGTTATGAGCTATTTGCACAGTCGGGTAAACGTAACATTACGGAATATAATCAAGCTGTTCAACAACAAGATGCCGCGACAGAACAGCCATTACCAGCAATGCCTTACATTGTTGTAATTGTTGATGAATTAGCCGATTTGATGATGGTATCTTCAAATGAAGTTGAAGACGCAATTGTCCGTCTTGCCCAAATGGGGCGGGCAGCAGGTATCCACATGATTTTAGCAACACAGCGGCCTTCAGTTGATGTTATTACCGGTTTGATTAAAGCTAATATTCCTAGTCGGATGGCATTCGCCGTTTCTTCTGGTGTTGATTCGCGCACTATTATTGATAGCACTGGTGCGGAAAAATTATTGGGTCGTGGTGACATGCTTTATTTACCAATGGGGCAAAATAAGCCAACACGTGTTCAAGGTGCTTACATTTCAGCTAAGGATGTTGAGGCAGTAGTTAAATTTATTACCGCACAACAAACTGCTGATTATGATGAACGATTAACCCCAGATGATAAACCAGAAGCGGAAAAGGCGCTGGAGGCAGAAGATGAACTGTTCCCAGACGCTGTTAAATTGGTTGCACAATTGCAAACTGCCAGTATTTCAATGTTGCAAAGGCGTTTCCGGATTGGTTATAATCGGGCAGCGCGAATTGTTGATGAAATGGAACAGCGCGGAATTGTCGGGCCGGCAGCTGGCAGCAAGCCGCGACAAGTATTTGTTCAAAAGCCAGATGATGAACAACCCCAACAAAAATCATAGTGTTGGGTCTGAGATGACTTGATTAATGGACGATAAAAAAGTGAGGTCAAATATGGTTACACATAAACAATTAGCTGATGGTGTTGAATTAAACGTTTTACCTTCTCACCAATTTAAAACTACACGGGTGGTGATTAATTTCATTGCACCTTTAGCTGCAGAAACGATCACACAACGCTCATTATTAGCCAATTTGTTGGAGACAAATAGTCAGGATTATCCAACACAGGCGGATTTAGCTGCTAAGCTTTCTGCTATGTATGGTGCTGACTTTGGGGTTACGGTCGGCAAACAAGGCAATGCACACATCTTTTCAATGGTGTTAACTGTTGTCAATGACCGCTTTTTACCGGGAGAAACTCATGTCTTAAAAGACGGATTAGCATTTTTAAAGCAGATTTTATGGCGGCCTAATGCTGCTGCAGGTGCATTTGATGCCACTACTTTCAAGCGGGAAAAAGCAAATTTAGCAGCTTATTTACAATCTGTTTATGATAGTAAGCAAGCTTATGCAAGTTTACAGCTGCAAGCTTTGTACTTTCAAAGTAGTTCGGCTCAGCGGGTTCCAAGCTTTGGTAATGTAAAAGATTTAGCTGATATTACTGCTGTTAGTTTATTTAATTACTATCAGCAATTATTAGCTCATGATCAAGTGATGATTACAGTATTGGGTGACGTTGTCCCCGAGCAGGTTGTACAAGAAATTAGTCAGTTTCCATTTGCAGCTCGACAATCAGCTGCTTATCCGATATTTTACCAGCAGCCTAAATTAACATCTGTTTTGGAAAAAAATGACTATCAAGTAACCAATCAAGCTAAGCTTAATTTGGCCTACCACGCACCGATCTATTTTTATCAAACTGATTATTATGCGATGCTGTTAGCTAACGCGATTTTTGGTGCGTCTCCTTTATCCTTACTGTTTACCAATGTACGTGAACGTGCAAGCTCGGCCTATTATGCTAATAGTATTTATGACGGTTTTCGCGGCTTAATCACTGTACAGACCGGTATTGATGCTAGCAACTATCAACGGGTAAAACAAATTATTGCCGCGCAGTTAGCAGCACTTAAAAAAGGTGAATTTTCAACAGATTTATTGACACAAACCAAAGCCATGCTGCGTAATCAATATGTTTCGCGGCTGGATAGTGCGGGTTATTTAACGCATCGTGCCTTAATTCAAAAATTAGTTCCCGCGGCTGTGGTGACTAATTCTGCATTTGCAACGGCTTTAGAAGCTGTCACGAAAGCAGAAGTTGTGGCTGCAGCACAAAAAATGGTAGCGTCAAGAATCTTGTGTAAATGAAATGCCTTCGTACATATAATATGTAT
>NZ_AYYI01000054.1 GCF_001436505.1 Loigolactobacillus rennini DSM 20253
ACAAAGTGATTAGAACTTTTATAATTAATTCACCAACAACAGTTGACGAAGAGCCAGAAAAGCTGCTTTAGTCACTCCTGATTGTCTTCAGATTAATAACGATACTGTGACAAGACAAACATCATATGTTGGGTGTTAGCAAACCACATTTTTGTGTATACTGGTAAAGTGTTAGTTTGTTTTGAAGGAGGATATTATGCAAAGAAAAAGAATAAATTGGCAGAACTTACTTATTATTGGTGCTTTATTATTGTTGCTTTTTATTTATCTGTCACGGTTTGGTTTTAATCCATTAACAGATGACGGTATTTATAAATCAAAGATGGGTAGTATCTCAATTAATAAGTATGTCATCTCACGGTATACGACTTGGAGTGCACGTATACTACCAGATTTTGTCCTCTATTATATCTTTCATTTACCAGTCGCTATCTTTCACCTACTTAATTTAGGTTTTATTACTTTACTATCTTTTGCGTTGTTACGCATTACACAGCAGCCGATTACTTGGCAGCGGATGTGTTTATTCCCATTATTACTAGGCTACGTTAACTTTTCTGTAATTCAAAATGGTTTTCTTTGGCTAACGGGATCAGCTAATTATTTATGGCCTGCTGCATTGGGAGCTTGCGCCTTAATACCATTTGCGGATAGCTACTTTAAGGATAAAACATCCAAACATGATTGGTTTTTTTTAATCCCCGGCTTATTATTCTCACTTTCCAATGAACAGTTCATCGCCAGCGCAGTTGGCATTGGACTCATATACATTGCGACGATGTTTTGGCAACACCGTAAACCTGCTTGGATTCCCAGCCTAAACACGCTATTTTTCATTATTGGCTCAGCTGTTATGTATCTAGCACCAGGAAACGCTGTCCGAATGGAAGCAGAAATCAAGAACCGATTTCCTGATTTTAATCAACTCTCATTATTAAGTCATTTTAGAATCGGTATCAGTTGGTTATTCACAGCAATCAGCCAAAACTTTTTATGGCTACTAGTATTGCTCGCTATCCTAGCATTTGCACTATTAAAAAATAATCAAACGCGCGTTATTTTTAGCCTAGGGTACCTTATTTCCCTTGCCGGTTATTTGGTACAGCCAGAAATATTTACTAATTTTAATTTTATTAATAAAGTTATTCTAACAGCCTCCATTAAAAACTTTGTCCAAGGAATTACCGTTTATGCACTATTTAGTTTATTTTTAATATTATTACTCTGGAATATGATGCTTGTTGTTGATCAGCCGATCTTCCTATTATTATGTTGCTTGGCCGCCTTATTATCCAGCATGATTATGTGGTTTTCTCCAACAATTTATGCCTCGGGAACTCGCGTCTTAGTTTGTCCCGCAATTTTTTTGCTAGTGGTGGCTCTAGTGCTTTTAAAACAGGTATTACATCAGTATTCAAATAAAACGACTTGGATTTTTCAGTTGCTTTTAGTTTTACCACTATTTAATTATTTTACGCATTTGTTTTAAATATAATGTATGTACTAGGCGCTATAGTATTTTTTCTCGTCTCGCTTTGAACGTA
Organism: Loigolactobacillus rennini DSM 20253; assembly: GCF_001436505.1. GTDB lineage: Bacteria > Bacillota > Bacilli > Lactobacillales > Lactobacillaceae > Loigolactobacillus > Loigolactobacillus rennini. The sequence continues at coordinate 1,545 of NZ_AYYI01000054.1, forward strand.
ACTAAATCTTCATCCGCAATTAGATTTTAATTATTTGGCTTTGGTTTCAATAGTTTAAATCGAATTGCGGATGTTTTTTGCTATAAGGTAGATTGTAAAATTTAAGTTGAACATATTAATGGACAGAAAAACCCATAA
>NZ_AYYI01000006.1 GCF_001436505.1 Loigolactobacillus rennini DSM 20253
TTATGGGTTTTTCTGTCCATTAATATGTTCAACTTAAATTTTACAATCTACCAAATAAAAAAGTTGACGAAGGAAAAAGCCAATCCAACCTAATTTTAAATTATTTTTGGAATGATAATGAATTAACCAAAAGGATCGTTACTAATTGTGAGGTGCTATCATGTTAAAAAATATGCAGTCAGAAGTGAAATTAACACGCATACCAATCAGTGAAGCAAAATTTCCCCATCCTTTTCCCATTGGTTTGGAGTATTCTGCGCCGGCCCGCGGCCATTGGACAATTGCACACGTGGCGTTATCGCTGCCCCAAGCGCATTTAATTTATGTTTGTCCTAAAGGGTGTTTGCGTGGTGTTGTCCTTACTGCTGCCGAACTAGGTGTTTCAGATCGCTTTTCTACGATTGAAGTTAGTGAAGAAAATGTGCTTGAAGGGGATATGGAAGATCAAGTTATTAATGGTGTTGGTCATATCATTGAGGAACTGCCTGAGAAGCCACCGGCGATCTTGGTATTTACTAGCTGCATTCATCAATTTCTAGGCATTGATTTACATTTAGTTTATGACACATTACGTACTAACCATCCGGATATTCAATTCACAGATTGTTACATGAATCCAATTATGCGTAAAGGAAAATGGAATCCAGATCAAAAAATGCGGCGTCAGTTATATACGTTACTAAAACCTGCCCCGCTGGATAAAAAATCAATTAATATCATTGGCAACGATTTCCCGCTAGATCATAGTAGCGATTTATACCGATTATTAGCTGAAAATGGATACCTTATTCGGGAAGTGGCCAGTTCAAAAGACTATGCTGCATACCAGAAAATGGCAACCAGCGTGCTCGCCATTACGACTCGTGCACCAGCAATTGCTGCTGGAAAATATATGAAAATTAAATTTGGTCAACAGCATTTACATTTGCCATTCAGCTACGATTACCAAGAGATCAGTCAAAATCTACAAAAATTAAGTGATCAATTGGGATTAGATTATCAACCAGACCCGCAGTTGATCCAGCGTTGTGAAAAAGCTTTAGCAAAAGCACATCAAATTATTGGCAATACACCGATTGCGATCGACTATACTTTTAGCTCACGCTCATTAGGCTTGGCGCGTTTATTATTAGCCCATGGCTTTAACGTTAAAACTGTATACATTGATGAATTTGAGGAAGAAGACAAAGTCGATATTGCTGCTTTACAAAAGTTAGCACCGCAATTGGAATTGCGGCCGACAATTGATGTTGGGATGAGAGCAGCACCACGTGGCAGTCAGGAAAAAGTGCTGGCGTTAGGGCAGAAGGCAGCTTATTTTTTGGACAGTTGTTATTTTGTCAATATTGTTGAAGGTGCTGGCTTATATGGCTTTGACGGGATTTGTCGATTGGCTGAAGAAATGATTGCAGCTTTCCAGACGCCTAAGGATACCAAATCACTGATTCAAATTAAGGGGCTTAATTGGGGGTGTGGTTGTATATGAAACATACGGCGCAGATTATTTCTACTTATACTTGTGACACTTCGGGGGTTTGCTCAGCACTTTATGAGCTAGGCGGCATGACCGTCATGCATGATGCAGCAGGTTATGCTGGTATTTATAGTACACATGATGAACCACGCTGGTATGATATGGCAAGCTCAGTGTTTATTTCTGGGTTAACAGAAACTGAAGCCATTCTTGGAGATGATGATAAGTTTATCAATGATACAGTCACTGCAGCACAGCGGCTACAGCCGAATTTTATTGCGTTAACTGGATCGCCGATTCCGATGGTAATAGGCACAGATTTTCCAGCGTTGGCGCGAGAAATTGAAAATGCGACTGGGATAATGACTTTTGGCTTTGATACTGATGGGATGCATTCTTATATTTCCGGAGCTAGCTTAGCTTATGCAGAATTGGCAAAACGTGTTTGTCAAAATGTGGATGTGAAAGCTGCATCTTTAGCAGTTAATTTATTAGGTGTAACCCCGCTGGACTTCTCGCTCAATGGAACTGTAGCAGCGATGGAGGCTATTTTAAAAAAACGTGGCCTTAATATTCAATCGAATTGGGCTATGGGCGGGACTTTTACTGATATTAAAAAGTCAGCAGCGGCACAAGTAAATTTAGTGGTTTCAGCTGCTGGATTATCCGCAGCTAAAATCCTACAACAACGTTTTGGTATTCCGTATGTGATCGGCACACCTTATGGCGAAAAACTAACGGATAAAATTGTTTCTGCAATTAAAGCGGCGGCAAATACAGGAAAAAATCAATTAGTTTGCTTACCACATCCTGATAAGCAGACTGTAATCATTGGCGAAAGCATTAACCGTTTATCATTGGCAAATGCATTATATGATGTCACTGGTAAAGGTGCAACTGTACTTTGCCCAGTAGATACAGCACCAGAATTATTATCACCAGGGTGCCTTACCGTTAGTGATGAAGATGAATTGAAACCTTATCTGGCTCAAGCTAATACCATTATTGCAGATCCCTTGTACCAACCGATTTGTCCATCAACTACCAATTTCATTCCTGCATCACACGAAGCTTTTTCTGGGCGAGTTTATCATGATTCGATGCCAAATTTTGTCGATTATTTTGATGAATTTTTAGTAAAGTTTCAGGCTGTTTAGTGCGGAGGAGTATTAATGATGAAGAAATTAATTAAATCAGGGATCACGTTATTGTCTGTTTTTATGATGATACTGCCATTCACAGGATGCCGTAACAGCCAGCAGGCAAACAAAAACATGACTAATAATACTAAATCTACACAGGTAATTACGGATCAAGCAGGCGATAAGGTTACTGTGCCAAAGAAGATTAAACGAATTGCTGTCGTTGGTATTTTGCCATTGCCATCGGTTTTAACAGTGTTTTTTAATTCAGCAAATAAATTGGTAACAATACCACAGCCCAGCATGGCGGCAGCAAAAAATGGCACTTTATCACAACTCTATCCACAAATATTGAAAACTAAAACAAGTGGCAATGATGGTGCGGATATTAATACGGAAGATTTAAAGAAAACTAATCCGGACGTTGTTTTTTATAAAGCTGAAGATACAAGCATGAAGAAAAAACTGACAACCGCTGGTTTTGTAGCTGTTGGAATTTCAACAGAAAAATGGCACCATGATCCAATTTTAACTTTAAATCATTGGATTTCATTACTATCTGAAATGTTTCCAAAAAATCGTAAAGCAAAAATTGTAAAAAATTATAGCAATCAAGCTTATAAATTAGTACAAAAACGCATAGAAAACATTGATTCAACTCAACAACAAAAAGTTTTCTTTTTGTTTCAATATGATGGTTCAACGATACTTACTTCTGGAAAAAATCATTGGGGCAATTATTGGGCAAATGCAGTCGGAGCAAAGAATATTGTCAATAATAATGGGCTAACAGTACAAGTTACAATGGAACAAGTATATAAATGGAATCCAGAAAAGATTTTTATTACTAACTTTACACCTGCACAGCCTAGAGATCTTTATGAGAATAAAATGGGTCATGATGATTGGAGCAAAGTTAAAGCCGTACAGAATAAACAAGTGTATAAAATGCCTTTAGGAATGTACCGTAGTTATACACCGGGGGCAGATACGCCGATCACCTTGCTTTGGATGGCAAAAACAGCTTATCCGGATAAATTTGCGGATATTAATATTATTACTGAAACTAAAGACTATTATAAAAAGGTATTTAATGTTGAGTTAACCACCCAGCAAGCTGAGAGAATCTTTAATCCGTCTTCAAAAGCTTCAGCTTACTAGACATTTAAGACATTACGATTTAATAACTTGTCATTGTCTTTTGGAGGAACATTGATTATGAAAAAATTTGTAAAATTATTTGTCAAGGTATTGGCTATTTTTGTATTAGTCCTACCATTAGCTGGTTGTGATAATCGCAATACTAATAAGAATAGTCAAATTCGTGAAACAACCAAAACAATCACGGATCAAGCAGGCGATAAAGTACAAGTGCCACGGAAAATCAAACGGGTAGCAGTGGTTGGTTCTGTTTGGCCATTACCTTCGGTTTTAGCGGTGTTCTTTAATTCTGCCAATAAAATTGTGACCATGCCTGAGCCCAGTATGGTAGCGGCTAAAAATAATTTGTTATCTGAATTGTATCCTGGGATTTTAAAAGCAAAAACCAGTTTTAATGATGGTGTTGATATTAACACGGAAGAATTAAAAAAGGTTAAACCAGATGTTGTTTTTTATGGTGCAGAAAATACTAAAATGGGGAAACAATTGAAAGATGCTGATTTCACAGCGGTTGGTGTTTCAGTAGGTAAATGGCACGGTAATGCGATTAAAACCTTGAATAATTGGATTAAGCTTTTATCTAAAGTCTTTCCTAAAAGCGATAAAGCAAAAATAGTTGCAAATTATAGTGATCAAGTTTATACACGGTTTCAAAAACGGGTGAAAAATATTAGCCCAGAAAAACAACAGAAAGTTTTCTTCTTACGTCAATATAATAGTACAGAAATTTTAACTGGTGGGGTTGATTCGTTTGCACAATATTGGGCAGATGCAATCGGTGCGAAAAATGTTGTCAATATTCCGCATTCAAATAATTTGACGCGCGTTAATATGGAGCAAATTTATAAATTGAACCCTGATAAAATTTTGATTACTAACTTTAATACTGCCCAGCCTGAAGATCTTTATCATAATACAGTAGGTAATTATGATTGGGGTAAAGTTAATGCAATTAAAAATAAGCAAGCTTATAAAATGCCAATGGGAATGTACCGCAGTTACACGCCAGGTGTCGATACACCAATCACTTTATTGTGGTTAGCGAAAACAGTTTATCCTGAACAATTCAAGGATATTAATATTATTGATGAAACCAAAACATATTATAAAAAAGTATTTAATATTAATTTAACTACTCAACAAGCAAACAAAATTTTCACCCCAACTGCAGCTAGTTGGCAAAGCAATTAAGTATTATGATACGGAAATAGTTATCTGTAAATTGAGTAAGAAACAAAATGGAAATACCAGTCATTTTCTAATGACTGGTATTTTTTAGTTTTGTAGGTTTTCAGGACAGTATTATAACGGTGTAAAAAAAGCTTCATTGCAAGTTTGGGCAACTCTAGTTGTAAATATTTGAGCTAAAATAATCTTGTGGTATTTCACAACAGTTCACTATAAAAATGGTATGGTGCAGTTAAATTTGACTAATGCCTAATTTAGTGTTGGCACTTTAATTCGTCATTAAACGTTATTTATAAAATTTTAAGTAAATTCCACTATTTAGTTAGATTAATTAATTTTAATTCGGTAAAATAAAACATTATCTTTTTAAGTTTAAGTTTAGGTCGGTGCGTTAAACTTAATTAACAACAAATTAAAATGTTTTAGTAAAAGGGTGACACGCGTGCGGAGAATGCAACGGCGGAAGAAACGGGTAAATCGGTTAAGATTATTTCAATTACTTTTGTTATTAGTGATTTGCGGTGCATTTTGGTTGGGAATCGATCATTACCGGCAGCGCCAACAAATTACGATAACCGCGCCAGCTTTAATTGTGCGGTCAGCGCCTAATTCTAGTCGTGAGGTGACTACAATTACTAAGAACACAACCGTTACGCGTTTAAAACAAAGAAAAGGCTGGGTTAAAATTTTTTATCGCGGTAAAATAGGCTGGCTGCCAACTTGGCTCATTCATAGTCAATATGACGCAACTAAAGCTACTGATCGGTTAGCAGAACAAACAATCGTCATTGATGCTGGGCATGGTGGCTCTGATTCTGGTGCGTTAGCTACTAATGGCACTTATGAGAAATATTATACATTAAAAATGGCACAAGCTTTGGCAACTAAATTAAAAACTAGTGCCGCCCGTGTTATTATGACTCGAAGTCATGATCAAAGCGTGGCTTTGCGCCAGCGTCCTGCACTTGCTAATCAAGTTGGTGCAAGTTTATTCATTAGCTTTCACTTTGATTCGACACCTGAAGCAGACACTGCTTCAGGATTTACCACTTATTATTATCATGCAGCAAGTAAAAAATTTGCTCAAACTTTGTCGCAACAATTAAATTCATTGGCTTTGACTAATCGCGGTACTGCTTATGGTAATTTTCAAGTTATTCGAGATAGTACGATGCCAGCTGTTTTATTGGAGATGGGTTATATCAATGACACCACTGATTACCAGTCGATTAGTTCGGCAAGTTACCAGCAACAAGTTGCACAATTAATCTATCAAGGTTTACAAAAATATACGGCGACTAACTAGTCTTAAGAAAGTGTCACTAAACTTCCATGGTAGTGAATCCTTTTCGCAATTGGGCAAACAATTGTTTTTTTAACGGTGATTGAGTTTGATTTTGACGATAGGCTAAAGAAATTAAAAATTGTGGTTGTCTGTTATCGGAGAGTTTTAGCGGCACAATGGTGTCTGTTTGCGTTAAAGCTAATGAGGTTAAAAAACCAATGCCGATATTTTGGGCAACCATATTTTTTAATAAATTAATGTCAGGTGTTGTGTAGATGATTTCAGGCTTGAATCCAGCAGGCTTTGCAAGTTGTTGCAAAGCTAACGGGTGAACAAAGCCTTCTTGTAATGTAATGAATTTTTCTGTCGCTAATTGCTTAAAACTAACTTGTGTCTGTTTTGCTAGTGGATGCTGTGGACTAACGATCAATTTAAAAGGCCAGTTTGTTAAAACTTGGGCTTGAACAACCTGATCAGTTAAAGGCTGGATTGACCCTAATAAAGCCATGTCTAATTTACCTGCTTTTAATTGATCTAGTAAAGCTGCGGAACCGGCCTCGGTAGTATTAAGGTGTTGAATCAAATTATGCTGAGCTAAATAACTTGCCAAATGCGGAAAGTAATAAGTACCAATAATCGGTGGTAATCCAAAACGGATTTTAGCTTGTTTGGTACTGGCAAGTTCTTGTTTTGCAATTGTCAGTTCGTGTAGGATTAACTTAGCATGCTGGAAGAATTGTTGTCCGGCCAGTGTCAGCTCAATCTGGCGGTGTGATTGATCTCGTTGAAGCAGACTAACTTGCAATTCTTTTTCTAAACGTTTAATGGCGTAGGTGATAGTAGGTTGGCTAACGTGAAATTGCTGTGCCGCTGCGGTGTAATTTTTTAGTTTAGCTAAAGCAACAAAATAATTTAAGTCGCGAAAATTCATGTTGGATGGCCCCTTTCAAAGTTCATATAAAATTTATTTAGGCTAACCCTTTGGTTTGACTATAAGAAAAAGTAACAATAAACTATAGTCATAATTTAAAGCAATAAGGGAGTGCTTATTGATGAAAAATGGTGTTGCAATTTTAAATGATCCATTCTTAAATAAAGGAACAGCTTTTACACCAAAAGAGCGAGAAAAATTAGGTTTAACAGGTTTGTTACCACCGCGGGTGCAAACATTATCGGAACAGGCAAAACAAGCCTATCAACAATATCAGTCCAAAACATCTGATTTAGAGAAACGCTTGTTTTTGATGACTATTTTTAATACAAACCGCGTTTTATTCTATCAATTGTTTAGCCAACATTTGGTAGAGTTTATGCCAATTGTTTATGACCCTACCATTGCGGAAAACATTGAACAGTACAGTGAATTATTTGTGCAACCACAAGGTGCCGCTTTTTTGTCAATCGATCAGCCGAAAAGCATTAAAACAACTTTAAAGCAAGCTGCTGCTGGTCGTCAAATTAAATTAATCGTTGTAACCGATGCTGAAGGCATTTTAGGCATTGGTGATTGGGGAACAAATGGTGTTGATATTGCCGTGGGCAAATTGATGGTCTATACTGCCGCTGCGGGGATTGATCCAAGTACTGTGTTACCAGTTGTCTTAGATGTTGGGACGAATAATCAGCAATTGTTAAAGGATCCCTTGTATCTTGGCAATCGGCATCAGCGCATCCAGGGCCAGCAGTACCAACAATTTGTCGATCAATTTGTGCAAGCAGCTACTGATTTATTTCCAGAATTATACTTGCATTGGGAAGATTTTGGACGAAATAATGCTGCTAACATTTTGAATCGGTATCAAACTAAAATGACCACCTTTAATGACGATATTCAAGGAACTGGTATTATCGTTTTGGCCGGTATTTTAGGTGGTCTGCAAATTTCTGGTGAAAAATTCACGGACCAAATTTATCTTTCCTTTGGTGCTGGCACTGCTGGTGCTGGCATCACGAAACGCATTTTTGCCGAAATGGTAGAACAAGGGATGTCACCAGAAGAAGCGCGGAAGCATTTTTACTTGGTAGATAAACAAGGATTATTATTTGCGGACGATCCAACGCTGACACCGGAGCAAAAACCATTTGCCCGGCAGCGGAATGAATTTTCTGATCCGGACGCGTTAACCAATTTGGAAGCTGTTGTTAAGGCAGTTCATCCGACCATTTTAGTGGGGACTTCAACGCAACCGGGTACTTTCACAGAAGCTGTTGTTAAAGAAATGGCAGCTCATACAGAGCGGCCAATGATTTTCCCGTTATCTAATCCGACTAAACTTGCTGAAGCAAAAGCTGAAGATTTGATAAAATGGACATCTGGACGTGCCTTAGTCGCAACCGGTGTACCGGCAGCAGATGTTCACTATCACGGTGTGACTTATCAAATTGGTCAAGCCAATAATGCTTTGGTTTACCCAGGATTAGGATTGGGTACACTAGCAGCACATGCTAAATTACTCAATGATGTGATGATTTCAGCAGCTGCGCATTCATTGGGTGGTATTGTTGATTCAGCACAGCCAGGAGCGGCTGTTTTGCCTCCAGTTTCCAAGTTAGCAGCCTTTTCTCAAACAGTTGCGCAAGCAGTGGTAAAAAGTGCAGTAAAACAAGGTTTAAATCAGCAGCCAATTCATGATGTGAAAGCTGCAGTAGAAGCAATGAAGTGGCAACCAGAATATAAGTAGTGAGGTGCAAGTATGACTGCGTTTGTAACATCAATCGAAAGTGTTGTTGAAATTATTTTGGTCATTGCGTTAGGCTTTTATTTGCGCAAAAAAAATAAATTCGATGATCAATTTAAAACTAGTATTTCTTTTTTAATTATGAATATTGCGTTACCTGCGTCCATTTTTTCATCAGTTTTAAAGTATCTGACGCGAGAAAAGTTAATTGGTCTGTCCAGCGGTCTTTTATACGCTTCCGGTAGTTTCATTATCGGTTATATTATTGCTTGGGTATTGACCAAATTATTGCACGTACGGCCTGGGCGCCGGGGGACTTTTATTAATATGTTCGTCAACGCTAACACCATTTTTATTGGCCTGCCTTTAAACTTAGCACTTTTTGGAGAAGCCAGCATGCCTTACTTTTTAATTTACTATGTGCTAAATACGGTATCTACTTGGGCAATTGGCGTTTTCTTCATCACTAATGATGATCCAACAAAGGATAAAAGTACGGCTAAATTTAACTGGCGTAAACTATTACCAGCACCATTAGTAGGCTTTTTAGTTGCTTTAGTCTTCTTATTGTTGGCAATTCCAGTACCAAACTGGGTTAATAGTACGTTAACCATGGTCGGTGGTATTGTTACGCCGATGTCGTTAATTTATATTGGCATTGTGTTAGCAGATGCTGGGTTAGCTTCGATCCACTTTGATCGAGATACAATTTGGGCATTATTAGGCCGGTTTATTTTCACACCGGCTGTCATGATCGGTATTTTAATGTTAGCCACGCATGGTGGTGCGCAAATTCCTAATTTGGAATCTAGCACTTTAATTATTCAAGCGGCAGCACCTGGATTAGCAGTTTTGCCAATTCTGGCTGGACAAGCGCATGGTGATGTGGAATATGCAACAAATGTTGTCACCACAAGTACCGTTTTGTTTGTTGTTGTCGTACCAATTTTAATGCAATTAGTTCAATTAGTTTAAAACGATTGACGTCTCGTAATCATTTAGTAATAACTGATGATTGCGAGACATTTTTAATTTGAATTCTTAATAAAAAGTCAAGTTCTGTATCAGTGACTTGTTTATCCCGATTAGGCTTATTATAATTAATTTGTTTAGAAAAAATTATACGTTGTAGGTAAGGAGCTTAGTTCATGTCAAATCATGTCACGCTTGCGGCAAGTGCTAAATATGTTCCAACGCATGTCATCACAAATGCGGCATTAAGTCAGTTAATGCCGACTAGCGACCAGTGGATTCAAAGTCACACCGGCATCAAGACCCGGCACATTGCGCTAGGGGAAAACACGTCTGAGCTAGCTGGCAAAGTTGCACAACGACTGTTAAAGCAAAGTGGCATTGCCGCTGAAGCCATTGATTTAATTATTGTGTCAACCATTACCCCAGATTACTTGACACCAGCAACAGCTTGCCTAGTTCAAGATAAAATTGGTGCTGTCAATGCCATGGCATTTGATGTTAGTGCGGCCTGTGCGGGATTTATTTTTGCAGCAGATACTGCAGAAAAGTTTTTGCGTCAAGGTAAATTTAAACACGCGTTGGTGATTAGTGCTGAAACTAACAGTAAAATGTTGGATTGGCAAGATCGAACCACAGCAGTTTTCTTTGGTGATGGTGCTGGGGGTGTCTTGTTATCGCAAACGCAAGTTGCAGAAAAAGAGAGTTTTATCGCTAGCCGTGTCCAAAATGACGGGCGGCGCCATGATGTGATTGAAAGTGGTGGTGTTGCACCTTTAACACAAGTGACGACGCCGCATAAACCGATGATCGCTCCTTTTACCATGCAAGGACGGGCTGTCTTTGAATTTGCAACGACCACCGTACCGCAGCAAATCTTAACGTTGCTAAAAGCTAATCATTTGACGCCGGATGACGTCGATCTGTTTATTTGCCATCAAGCAAATTTACGGATTATTGAAAAAATTGCGGCAACTTTAAAGCAACCCATGACGAAATTTCCTGTCAATGTTACACGTTATGGTAATACATCTTCTGCTGGTGTACCAATGGCTTTAGCGGAAGCTTATCCTAATGCAAAAGGTAAATTGGCAGTTTTAGCAGGCTTTGGTGGTGGCTTAGCTTATGGTAGTCTGTTAATGCGATTATAGAAAGAGGATTTGGGATGGACAAAAAACACATTGCTGATTTATTAGCCGTTTTAGATAAGAGCAATTTTGATGATATTGAATTGCGCGATGCTGATCTGTACTTACATGTACGCCGGGGGGAAGTAGCACATGCACCGGCTACCAAACCAGCTGCTGTTCGACCAACAAATGGTAAAGTGGTAAAAAGCCCGATGGTAGGAATTGTTCATTTGTTAGATGATGCAAAAAAGCCTTTTGTGGAAGTGGGGCAAACAGTAAAACCGGGTACAACTTTAGCACAGATTGAAAGTATGAAGTTGTTTAATGATATTACTAGTCCAGTGGCGGGCACGGTGGCTGCCATTCATGTGAGTGATAAGCAAACCGTGGCGTATGCCACACCATTATTTGAGATTACTGAGGCAGACTAATGTTTAGAAAAATTTTGATCGCGAATCGTGGTGAAGTAGCACTACGGATCATTCGCGCTTGTCAACAATTGAAGATCGCTACTGTTGCTGTTTATGCGCAAGCAGAGCAACATAGTTTATTTGTCCAACAAGCAGATGAAGCGTATTGTGTAGGTCCAGACACTGCGCAATCTAGTTATTTAAACCGAGAAGGTATCTTGATGACAGCATTGCTCAGTGGCGCAGATGCAATTCATCCGGGTTATGGTTTTCTAGCTGAGGACGCCGTGTTTGCTCAGATGTGTGCCGAATGCGGCTTGACGTTTATCGGACCAAAAGCATCAGTTATTGAATTATTGGCAGATAAAGCTGCGGCAAAAAAGTTTGCCCGTCAACAAGGCGTCCCTGTAATTCCTGGTGGCATGCAGTTGAAAAATGAACAAGATCTACGAACCAAAGCCAAACAATTGGGCTATCCTGTGATGTTGAAAGCCAATTTTGGTGGTGGTGGTAAAGGTATGCGCGTTTTGGCATCAGACCACGAACTGCGCCATCAATATCACCTGATTCAAGAAGAAGCGCGCCAAGCCTTTTTAAATGATGCGGTTTATTTAGAAAAATATTTACCCCATGCTCGGCACATTGAAGTTCAGATTTTACAAGATCATAATGGACATCTGCAAATTTTAGGGGACCGTGAGTGTAGTTTACAGCGTCACCATCAAAAAGTTGTCGAAGAAAGTCCGGCGGCTATTTTGCAGCCACAGCAACGGCAAACGCTTTATCAATTGGCGCAGCGGTTAATGGCTGGCTTAGCCTATACTGGTTTAGGGACTTTGGAATTTTTATTTACTGGGCAGCAGTTTTATTTTCTGGAGATGAATACTCGACTACAGGTCGAACATGCTGTAACAGAAATGACAACTGGCGCGGATTTGGTCACAACACAAATTCAAGTTGCAGCTGGTAAAACCGTACAACCTAAAATTGCAACTTTTAAGGGCCATGCCATTGAAGTCCGGCTCAATGCGCAACCACAGGAAAATTTGTTAGCTACAGGTCAATTAACGAAGTTCCGTTTATTTACTGGTGCACGTGTTGAAACTGGGTATCGTGAAGGTGATCAGATATTACCTTATTATGATGCATTAATTGCAAAAATTTTGGTTAAGCAGCCTACCCGGTTACAAGCCGTTACTAAAATGCAATGTTGTTTACAACGAGTACAAATCAGCGGTATTGGGACTAATTTGCCTTTGTTAAAGCAAATTATGGGTTTGCCTAGTTATCGGGCTAATTTAGTTGATATCCACTTTTTGGCCCACTTGGTAGGTGATGCACAATGAGTCACTTCCCTAAAAAGGGATTATGGCAACAGTGCCCGCGCTGTCATCGGCACGTTCATCGATTAGAGTGGGGTCAGTTGCGAATTTGTCCTTATTGTGGTTATTATTTAAGATTAACAGCCAAACAACGAATTCAACAATTAACTACTGGAAACGATTTTATTAGATTACCAAAACTTGCGGAACACACAGTACCATTTACTTTTCCTGGCTATCAGCAAAAATTAGCACAAGCACGAGAAAAAACCGGTTTAAAAGAAGCTTTTGTTGCGGGACAGGCACAATTGGCAGGTGCTACGTTTATCTTAGGTGTAATGGATAGCCATTTTATGATGGGAACATTGAATATTGTGGTCGGTGCACGACTGCGACAAGCTATTGAAACAGCTAAGCAACGAAAACTACCTTTGATTTTGGTCATTGCATCTGGTGGTGCACGCATGCAAGAAGGTATTTTATCTTTATTGCAGATGAATACTGTTTTGGCGGCTTATGACGCGTTAAATGCAGCTGGATTGTTTACTTTAAACATTTTAACTGATCCGACTATGGGTGGTGTTAGTGCTAGTTTTGCCTTTGCGGCAGATATTGTATTAGCAGAAGCTGGGGCAACTATTGGTTTTGCTGGCAAACGGGTAATTGAAGCAACTAGTCACGAAGTGCTGCCTACTGATTTTCAAACGGCAGATAGTTTATACCGACAAGGTCAACTTGACGCAGTCGTTCAACGTTCAAATTTAACGGCAGTCGTCAGTCAGCTGCTCAGATTACATTAAGAGGAATTAAGTTATGTTAAAAGACCAATTAAAACAAATACGTTCGTCTAAGCGATTAAGTGCTGCAACCGTAATTACTGCATTAACGACGGATTTTTTTGCGCTCCACGGTGATGGGTATCAAGGCGATGATCCTGCAGTAACAGTTGGCTTTGGCCGCTTTATGCGGCAAACTGTTTTGATGATTGGTGTCAATCGGGGCGCGACCATTCAGCAACGCTTGGCCTATCATTTTGGGGCGGTTAGTCCAGCAGGTTACCGGAAAGTAAACCGTGGCTTGAAACAAGCCGCTAAGTTTCATTGGCCAGTTATTTCATTAATTAATATGCCCGGTGCGGCAGCAGACGTTGCAGCTGAACGTACTGGACAAAGCCAGGCAATTGCAGCGACCATTCGCCAAATGGGGCAATTACCTGTTCCTAATATCGCTGTCTTTTTGGGTGAAGGTCAAAGTGGTGGTGCATTGGCTTTGGCAAACTGTAATCGGATTTTAATGTTGGGAAATAGTTTGTATTCAGTGGCTTCACCGGAAGCGGTGCAAGCAATTTTGAAAAATCGGCGACAGGAACTAACTGCCTATTTACCGATGACTGCGCCGCAGCTACTGAAATTAGGGTTGGCAGATCAGGTGATTACTGAAGATCAGCACACAGTGCAACGGCTGCAACGAGCATTGACGACACAATTGACGGAGCTACAAACCTGGTCGCCTGCTAAGCTTAAGCAACAACGTCAAGCTAAATATTTAGCTTTAGTGGCACCATCGGATTAAAGCCGCAATTTTTTAAAAAATTTTATTGAAAAGCCTGTGAAAATGTTATACTGATAAGTATTACAGGGTAGGTGTCATTTGATGAGTGTCTTTTTAGACAGTATTAGCGGGGTACTGGTTATTTTAGTGATGGTCTTAGTTGGCTATTTTTTGGCTCGTGCTGGCTGGTTTGATGATCATAGTAGTCGGTTGATTGCCCGGTTAGTGACACAAGTTGCATTACCATGCTATATGTTAGATACAATCACTAAAAATTTTACTGCAACGGAATTAAGCCAGCTACTACCAAATTTAAAATTTCCAGTGGTCTCTATGTTGATTCTATTCGGTATTTCTGTTGCGGCTGCTCGGCTATTACAAATTCGTCATAATCGTCGCGGTCTATTTGAATCAATGTTTTTTAATTCTAATACAGTCTTTATTGGCTTGCCAATTAACATGGCGTTGTTTGGCGCTAAAAGTGTTCCTTACGTGTTAGTTTATTACATGGCAAACACAACTTTCTTTTGGACTTTAGGGGTTTATCTAATTAAACGGGATGGTTGGCAAACAGCAAAATTTAATTGGCTAACGACGCTTAAAAAGATTTTTTCGCCGCCGTTATTAGGTTTTTTATTAGCGGTTGTGCTAGTTTTATTACGAATTCAGCTACCTAAATTTTTGCTTTCTGATTTCAATTATATTGGTAGTTTAACCATTCCTTTATCAATGATTTTTATTGGCATTGCTATTGCTGGTGCAGGTGTTAAACAATTACGATTTGATCGCTATACGATTGGGATTTTAGTTGGTCGTTTTATCTTACCGCCACTTTTAATGAGTGCGTTAGTGTTGCCAGCAGCTGTGCCTGCACTGATGAAGCAAGTTTTTATTTTGCAATCAGCCATGCCAGTGATGACCAACGCGCCTGTTGTTGCCAAGCTGTATGGTGCAGATGCTGATTATGCTGCTTTAATGGTAACAGCGTCTACTTTATTAAGTTTACTTGTGATTCCAATTTTAATGACCATTTTACGTTGATGATTAAGTTTAAGATGATATAGATGATAAGTTGAGGAGGAACAAAATGGCACAGCTGGTTTTATTACGACATGGACAAAGCCAAGCAAATCAAGATAATGTGTACACCGGTTGGTCAGATGTCCCATTAACCACACACGGTGCGACGGAAGCAAGACAAGCAGGAAAATGTTTGGCTGGCTATCATTTTAACTTCACCGCTGTGCACACTTCGGTTTTACAGCGAGCTATTATCACTGCTAATATTGTGATGGCTGAATTAGATATCAGCGATTTGCCTCTATACAAAACTTGGCGTTTAAATGAACGGCATTATGGTGCTTTGCGGGGGCAAAATAAAGCAGTAACGCGTAAACTATTTGGCCCTAAGCAAGTGGCATTGTGGCGTCGTAGTTACCGGACAGTTCCACCTAAATTAGCGCATCCTGATCATGACCGGCGTTATACGCGTTTGGGTTATGAGTTTGAGCCGTTAGCAGAGAGTTTGGAAATGGCCTTAGCCCGGTTGGTACCATATTGGGTGGATCATGTTGGTCCACAATTAATTGATGGTCATGATCAGTTGATTGTCGCGCATGGGAGTACTATCCGCGCATTAATTAAGTATTTAGAAGGCATATCAGATCAAGACATCGATAAAGTTGAGGTGGCTAACGGACAGCCGATTGTTTATACACTAGATCGCCGCTTACAAATTAAAGATAAGCTTGTTTTATAATGATTGGGATTTGATAAAAACAGCCGACCGATTTCATTGTCCAAATGAATCGGTCGGCTGTTGCAATTTCAGTTATTAGTTTTTACACGAAGTGAATATCTTTTTATGCTAGCGCGCCCATTGGATCCCATGGTGCTAAAACTTTTGGATCTTCTTTGGTTGCTTTTAATAGGTCGTCAGAAAGGTATTTTTTATTGATGACAATTTGGTAAACGTATTGGTCTAACCAAGCGTCACTCATTACAAAATAACCTTTTTCACCAACTTTATTACCCCAAGAATTTTCAACTTTCCATTTTGTTGGTTTGCCTGCAACTAAGTCAACGCCAGTGATGACCATGGCATGTGTCATCATGCTTTCCCCATAATCTAATCGTTGTGCCTTAGTCATATCTAAATCAACGTTGAAAAGTGCATTTTTATCATAAATAGCAGTGTCCATGATACCTAATTTACGATCGGAAGATTGTCCAACATCGCAACCAAACCAAACACTTTCACCAGCTTGCAATTGTTTGATTGCCAACTGTTTGAAAGTATTGATATCAAGATTAAGGTGACGTACTTGTCGACCGCCTACAACATTGCCTAGCATTTCAACTGTATAAAGATGATTGTAAGGTTTATCAGCTGTTGGTGCATTAATAATTGACTGGTATTGATCTAAATCCCAGCCCACATATTTTTCAAAAAAGCGCTGTGGCGTTAAATCACGGTCTGAATGATAGTGGTTATCTTTATCGCGGTATTGGAAATCAAACTTCATTGGCGGTTCGCCTAAAGCATAGACTAATAAACGATAATCTTGACTTAAGAAGCGATTTTTTGCTGCAGCAATGTCAGCTTCACTTGCTTTATCAGCAACCATTTGCCGCAAGCTAACCGCATCTTTACGTAATTTAAGGTTTAATGTGGCGTTAATTTCGTTTGAACGCTCACTATTATAGGTTTCTGGCATAACAGATTGCGGCACAATACCGTATTTAGCAATTAATGCTGTCAACATATCCCACTGACCACCATCTTGTTGCGGTGTTGCCAATAAAAATGCAACTTTTCGACTAGATAATGGTTGGTCAGCTGTATTTAAAATGTTTTCATAAAAATAGTTTGCCTTCTCAAACTTATCCCAAAAATTAGTGTAATTTTGGGAGAGTTCAAAATCTTTTAAATTAAACTGTGCCGCGATGCTACGCCGCATGGTATTTAAAGCGGCGAACATCCAGCAGCGACCGCTTTGTTTTTGATCGGAAACTTTTTCCGCTGCTAGGTCGATTGAAAAAGTTGGGGTCATCGCAACCTTTGAATCGGTGTTTTCACTAGTTGCTAAAATCCCATTATTCATTACGGCGCGTTTTAAGGCCGCTGCCTGCGGCTCCTGATGTAATTTTGCTTGATAATCTGAAATGGCTTCTTTACTAATTTCTTTTGCCAAGAATCATCACTCCTTTAATGTGATATTAAGTCTATTCTAACCTTTTACTTCATGATTTGTCAGCTAACTAAATGTATTATTGTGCGACAATGTCTGCATATTGAGGTTGCTTAGCAAAAAATTTCTTAGCGTAAGGACAAATGGGTAAAATTTTTGCCTGTTTCTTTTTGGCATAAGTGATCATCGTTTCAATTAATTGACGGGCAATGCCTTGTCCGCGGTGATCTTCTCGAACAAATGTGTGGTCGACAGCTAAAATTTGACCATTTTTGAGTGTTTGAAAAGTTACTTCGGCCACCAAACGCCCAGTTGCATCGTTATTATAAAAACGGCCGGGTTCATACGCAAATTCCATAAGGAACCTCCTCAATAATAATGATTAAATTTATTGTAAAGTTTGTTTTAGTAAAAGGCAAGAAAACGATTTAAAGACACTAGTTTCATGGTGTATAAAAAGTGGCACTTGATTACCCATTTAAAGGAATAAATGCTATGATTAAAGGCGTTAGATAACCAGCAAGTAAACGGAATAAGGGAGTTATTTTATGAAACGTGGATTTGAAATTGTAACCCACTACCAAGAGGCCAATTTACAATTACCTCAGCGTGCAACTAAACAAGCAGCCGGCTATGATTTTCGGGCAGCAGTTGATTTTAAACTGCCCAGTATTTGGCGTAGGCCTTTTTTATACTGGTTGTGGCAGGCGCGAAAGCAACAAGCGTTAACCGACCAAGACTATTTAGCCGCTGAGAAAACGTTGCGGCCGCTTTTAGTTCCTACTGGAATCAAAGCTTACATGCAACCGGATGAATACTTATTATTAGCTAACCGCTCTAGTGGTCCGATTAAACGCGGGTTAATTTTACCTAATGGCATTGGGATTGTAGATGCTGATTATTATAATAATGCTAAAAATGAAGGCGAAATTTTCTTTCAGTTAGTTAATTTAGGTATTCGTGATGTGGTGATTAAAAAGGGTGACCGCATCGGCCAGGGTATTTTTATGCCTTATTTACAAGCTGATGGTGATCGTGGAGGACTAAGCACTCGTACTGGCGGTTTTGGTTCTTCTGGGCGTTAATATCCGCCGAAGGTTGGATTTTAAGTCCGTTAATAAGCGCTAAACTAAAATTAATACTCTAGAAAAGGATGTCTGCTGTGGCAAAACCAAAAACACAATTTGTCTGTCAAAATTGTGGCTATAATTCTCCGCGCTATTTAGGTCGTTGCCCGAATTGCGGTGCTTGGAACCAAATGGTAGAAGAAAAATTGCCCACAAAAAATAAAGAAGTACACGCACAGTCTAATTTAGCTGGCCAAATTGCCAAACCCCGGCTACTGACTAGTGTGAATGTCGAAAAAGAACCACGGGTAAAAACCCAATTAGCTGAATTGAACCGAGTATTAGGCGGTGGCATTGTCCCTGGCTCTTTAGTGTTAGTTGGTGGTGATCCTGGTATTGGAAAATCAACTTTACTGTTACAAGTTTCTGGCCAGTTGAGCCGCCATCAAGAGAAGGTTCTCTATGTGTCGGGTGAGGAAAGTGCGGTTCAGATTAAAATGCGCGCCGATCGTTTAGGTGTCGGCAATAGCCAATTATATTTGTACCCAGAAACGGATATGGGCAGCATTCAACAACAAGTAAAACAATTGCAGCCAGATTATTTAGTGATTGATTCCATTCAGACCATGCAGGAACCGGATTTAAATTCAGCTGTCGGTAGTGTTGCACAAGTTCGCGAAGTAACGGCAGATTTGATGAGATTAGCAAAGCAAAATCAAATTACTGTCTTTATCGTCGGGCATGTAACTAAGGGTGGTGCTATTGCTGGGCCTAAAATTTTGGAACACATGGTGGATACAGTTTTATATTTTGAAGGTGATCAACAACGGACTTACCGAATTTTACGTGCTGTGAAAAACCGGTTTGGCTCTACTAATGAAATCGGGATTTTTGAAATGCAGATGGACGGGTTACACGAGGTCGCTAATCCATCAGAAATTTTTTTAGAGGAGCGTCTTGCTGGCGCCACTGGTTCTGCGGTAGTGGTGTCATTAGAAGGAACACGGCCCATTTTAGTTGAAATTCAAGCGCTGATTACCCCCACTGTTTTCGGCAACGCGCAACGGACGACTACTGGGATTGACCGTAACCGTGCCGCGTTGATTATGGCAGTTTTAGAAAAGCGGGCCAATTTAATGTTGCAAAATCAAGATGCCTATTTAAAGGCTGCCGGAGGTGTTAAACTAAATGAACCGGCGATTGATTTGGCTGTAGCAGTTAGCATTGCATCTTCTTACCGGGATAAAGAAACGCAAGCGCGTGATTGTTTTGTGGGTGAATTAGGATTGACTGGTGAAGTTCGTAGTGTTAATCGCATTGAACAACGGATTAATGAAGCGGCTAAATTAGGATTCAAGCGCATTTTTATTCCCAAAAATAATACAAAGCGCTTACAAGTTCCTAAAACGATTCAAGTGATCGGCGTGACCACGATTGCAGAAGCACTGAAAAAAGCATTTGATTGAAAGAAGGTGACAAGCATGAAAAAAAGAATTATTATCGGATTGATCATTGTGATTGGGGCCTCGCTAACCGGTACATTTTTACCTTTATTGTGGCAATTAGTCGGTTTAGGGGCCATCCACTATTTAAATAATTTATTAGTTAATGTTTTAGTTGGTGCAATTATTTCTTATTTTCTTTCATTCTTTTTGGTGGGACCAATCATCGGTGTGTTTGATAGATTGCTCAAACGGACAGAAACTTTTATCGGGAAACAAACACCGACTTATTTACTTTTTGGTAGTTTAGCGACTATTATCGGCCTAATTTTGGCAAATATTATTTCAATTCCGCTGTACCGGATGGATTTTTTCTTAATGAATACGTTGCTACCTATTATTTTGATGATTTTATTGGGATACATCGGTTTTCGAATTGGGACCACCAGAACGGAAGATTGGCGTCGTTTACTACAAATTCGGACTAAAAAAGCTACAATTGAAACGCCTGAAGAACAAGCAAAAGTTTTAGATCGGAAAGTAGACGATAATTTTCACAAATACAAAGTTTTGGATACTAGTGTGATTATTGATGGGCGAATTTATGAAATTGCGCAAACTGGTTTTATCGAGGGCACATTATTGATTCCTAACTTTGTTTTACATGAATTGCAATTAATTGCTGATTCAGCGGATTCATTAAAACGCACGCGTGGTCGCCGCGGACTAGACATTTTGAATGATTTGCAGAAAACAGATGCTATGCCGGTTGAAATGTATGAAGGTGACTTTGAAGATCTAACTGAAGTTGACGGTAAACTCATCAGGTTAGCCAAGTTAGTGGATGGCATTGTGGTTACTAACGACTATAATCTAAATAAAGTCAGCCAATTTCAAAATGTGCCGGTATTAAACATTAATGAATTAGCCAATACTTTGAAGCCAGCTGTTATTCCTGGTGATCAGATGACGGTGCGCGTCGTTAAATCTGGTACTGAGCGTCAACAAGGTGTTGCTTATTTGGATGACGGTACTATGGTGGTAGTAGAAGATGGTAAGTATTACATGCATAAATCATTGGCAGTAACTGTTACTAGTGCATTGCAAACGGCAGCTGGCCGCATGATTTTCACAAAACCTGCTCACGCACAAAAAAGTCTACGTGAACATAATAAATAAATTACCTGGTTACCTTTACAAGTATTTGATTGACCAGTAAAATTAGAAGTACTGTATGAGTTAGCTTAATTTAAAAAGGAAAATTGAAAGAGGCGGAATTTAATTGGCAAATAAAAATATTCGTGTTCGCTATGCACCAAGTCCAACCGGACATTTGCATATTGGTAATGCACGGACGGCATTGTTCAACTATCTTTTTGCACGGCATAATAAGGGTAAATTCATTATCCGAATTGAAGATACAGACGCGAAGAGAAACGTTGAAGGTGGCGAAAAAAGCCAATTAACCATGTTAAAATGGTTAGGCATGGATTGGGATGAAGGCCCAGATAAGCCAGGCGATGTTGGTCCGTATCGGCAATCAGAACGTGGTGATATCTACCGGCCGTTAATTCAAGAATTAGTTGATAAAGGCTTGGCCTATGAATCTTACATCAGTGAAGATGAGTTAAAAGCGCAGCGTGAAGCACAAAAAGCACGGCACGAGATGCCACATTACGAAGATGAATATGCTGGCTTAACAGCTGAAGAAAAAGCCGCTAAAATTGCAAAGGCAAAAGCTGCAGGAGTTAAACCTGTCATTCGTTTTCGTGTGCCAGTGCATAAAAACTACACCTTTGATGATTTAGTTAAGGGTCACATTGAATTTGATTCAGATTCAATTGGTGGTGATTTCGTCATCATGAAGCGAGATGGAATGCCAACCTATAACTTTGCGGTTGTGGTTGATGACCACTTAATGAAAATCACGCATGTTTTACGTGGTGATGATCACATTGCCAATACGCCTAAACAATTGATGATTTACGAAGCATTTGGCTGGGAACCACCAGTTTTTGGACACATGACGTTAATTATTAATACACGGACTGGTAAGAAGTTATCCAAGCGTGATGAATCAACTTTACAATTCATTGAGCAATACCGTGAATTGGGTTATTTACCAGAAGGCATGTTTAATTTCATTACTTTGTTAGGCTGGTCGCCAGTAGGTGAAGATGAAATCTTCAATCGGAAACAGTTGATTAAAATGTTTGACCCGAAGCGGTTAAGTCGTTCACCAGCTAAATTTGACGCTAAAAAGTTGGAATGGGTCAATAATCAGTACATGAAAAAGACGGATAGCAACCGCGTAACCGATATGGGCATATATCAATTAATTAAAGCAGGTCGAATTCCAGAAAATCCAGATGCTAAAACGATAGAATGGGCACGGACATTAATTGGTTTATACCATGATCAGATGAGTTATGCAGCACAGGTTGTGGAAGAGTCGGCTGTTTTCTTCACAGAGCCACCTAAACTTGATGATGCTGCTTTAAAAGAACTTGCAGTTGAATCGGCGCCTACTGTTTTACAAAAATTTGCGGAATTAAGTAAGCAGATTAAAATTTTTGATGCAGTTGAAATCAACCGTGTTATCCAGCAAGTACGAGCAGAAACCGGCGTTAAAGGTCGTCAATTGTACATGCCAATTCGGATTGCAACAACACGGGCAACTCACGGGCCGGCGATTGCCGAATCTATTGAGTTGTTAGGCCGTGAAAAAGCTATGCATCATTTAGCGGTCACATTAAATGAATTAAACTAAAACGATGATAAGAATAAGTAGCTTCTTTTAGCTTGACAGAGAGCGCTCAGTAGCTGTAAAAGCGTAGTTAAACGGAGTGAAATGCCTCTTTGAGTGCGACTATGATTAAAGTAGTAGTCGTCGGAATCATTCACGTTAACGAATGAAAAAGGAAGTTTATTTAGCTTCAAAGAAAAGTGGGACCACGGTAAAGCGTCTTTTGATGAAAAATCAAAAGGCGCTTTTACTTCATGATAAATAATTTGGAGGTGGCAGTTTTGCTTCAAGTTTATAATACTTTAACGCGGAAAAAAGAAGTTTTTAAGCCCTTAACACCTGGAAAGGTTAAAATGTATGTCTGTGGGCCAACGGTTTATAATTACATTCACATTGGTAATGCGCGCTCAGCAATTGCGTTTGATACCATTCGGCGGTATCTTGAATTTCGGGGTTTTGATGTTGATTATGTCTCTAATTTTACTGATGTCGATGATAAAATGATTAAACAAGCTCAAAAAGATGGGGTAACAGTACCGCAGTTAGCTGCTAAATATATTGCTGCGTTTAATCAGGATACAGCGGCATTAAACATTGAACCGGCAACAGTTCGACCACGGGCGACGGAAAACATTCCAGAAATTATCGCCTTCATTCAGGCGTTGTTGGACAAAGGCTATGCTTACACTGTAGCTGGTGATGTTTATTATCATGCCCGTAAATTTAAACACTATGGCCAGCTATCAGATCAAAATATTGATCAATTAGAACAAGGCGCTAGTGAGCACACTGTTGATGAAGAAACAAAACGGAAGCAAGATCCAATTGATTTTGCGCTGTGGAAAGCGGCTAAGCCAAATGAGATTGCTTGGGACGCACCATGGGGTCGCGGACGACCAGGTTGGCACATTGAATGCTCTGTAATGTCAATTAAATATTTAGGGCCAACTTTTGATATTCATGGTGGTGGCCAAGATTTAGAATTTCCGCACCATGAAAATGAAATTGCGCAAAGTGAGGCTAAGACTGGACAAACATTTGCCAACTATTGGTTACACAATGGTTTTGTTACCATTGGTGCGGACGATGAAAAAATGAGTAAATCATTAGGTAACTTTGTGACAGTGCATGACTTATTAAAGAAAATCGATCCGCAAGTGATCCGCTTTTTTATGGCAACCACACAATATCGGCGTCCCATCCGCTATAGTCAGGAAACTCTAGCAGAAGCAGCTAATAATTTGCAAAAATTGCGTATTGCTTATGACAATTTAAACTACCGTAAAAAGCAGACTGTTACAGGTCATGATCAGCAAGTCGATCAGCAACTTGCTGATTTAACCCAGGCATTTATAACTGCGATGGATGACGATTTTAACGTACAAAATGGGATGACCCAAGTTTATGAATTAGCTAAATTAATGAATATTTACAGCGAGCAGCCAGAAGTGCACGCGGCAACATTGCAACAATTATTGACCAGCTTTACAGATTGGCTACAAATTTTTGGTGTAACGTTTAAACCAACTGCTTTGTTGGATCAAGACATTGAAAATCTGTTAAAAGAACGCCAGATGGCACGAAAACAAAAAAATTATCAGCGCAGCGATGAAATCCGTGATTTATTGCGAAAACAAGGAATTTTATTGGAAGATACACCGCAAGGGACGCGCTGGCGGAGGCAATCATGACAGAAAAGGTAGATTATCAGCAATTAAATGGCATTGCGCTAGCCTATATGGGTGATGCGAGTTATGAAGTTTATATTCGGCGACATTTACTGAGTAAAGGAATCACAAAACCGACTAGGTTACAGCACCGAGCAACTTATTTTGTTTCTGCTAAGGCACAAGCAGGATTGCTTAAAATGATGTTAAAACAAAATATTTTAACTGATGAGGAGCAGAGCTTTTATAAACGTGGGCGTAACGCTAATAGTCATACGCACGCTAAAAATACTAGTGCAGTCACTTACCGAATTTCAACCGGTTTTGAAGCGTTAATCGGGTATTTAGCGCTTAGTAATCAGTCGCAACGGCTAGAGGAACTTGTGAATTGGTGCATTGCCAAAGTGGAAGAAGGTGCCATTCATGGGCAAAAATAATCAGCACAGCCAAGCAGCTGATTTTGTGATTGGCCGTCATGCTGCGCAAGAAACGCTGCAAACGGAAGGGGCTAAGCGAATCAATAAATTATTTTTGCAAGCTGGTTTGAAGGCAGGGGCCTTAGAAAGTTTACAGAAAAAAGCAAAAGCCCAAAAAATACCAGTGCAACGGGTGCCTAAAACAAAATTAGATTTGATGAGTGATCATGGCAATCACCAAGGCGTTGTTTTAGCGATTACGCCGTATGCTTATGTTGATTTAGATACATTGTTTTCACGTGCTGCAGCTAAAAAGCAGCCACCATTTTTCTTAATGCTGGATGAAATTGAAGATCCCCATAATTTAGGATCAATTATGCGGACTGCTGATGCAGTTGGCGTCCACGGCATTATCATTCCTAAGCGGCGTTCCGTTGGCTTAACTAGCACTGTAGCAAAAACATCGACTGGTGCCATTGAGCATGTACCAGTTGTCCGAGTAACTAACCTAGTGGCCACGGCTAAAGAATTAAAGCAACGTGGTGTTTGGTTATTTGGTACCGATATGGCAGGAACAGACTATCGGGATTGGAATGCACAAGGTGCCATTACGATTGTGATTGGCAACGAAGGCAAGGGCATTTCTCCGTTATTAAAAAAGGAAATGGATGAAATTGTCACTTTACCGATGATCGGACACGTTCAGAGTTTAAATGCTAGTGTTGCAACTGGCTTATTACTTTATCAAGCACTAACAGTTAAACAGAAAAATGGTGAATTACCATGAAACATGAAATTTTGATTATTGATGGTTACAATGTTATCGGTAATTGGCCAGAGTTAGCCAAATTAAAGAATGCAGACCAACTCGCTGATGCGCGCGATCAGTTGTTAGCCCAATTAGCAGAATTCCGTAAATATGAAGATGCTAAAATTATTTTAGTGTTTGATGCAATGTATGTACCAGGGATTACACAGAGTTACGCTCAGTATGACCTGCAGGTTGTTTGGACACAAGAAGATGAAACTGCAGATAGTTACATTGAAAAATTAGCAGGTAAATTACAAAATCGTTTGAATCAGGTTACGGTGGTGACTAGTGACCAAGCTGAACAATGGACAGTCTTTTCTCGTGGTGCTTTTCGAATTTCTTCACGTGAATTTAAATTAATGATTAACCGCGCTAAAGCAGAAATTGCACAGGATGTTCGGCATTATCGAGAAAGTGAACGTAATCGTCGTTCACCTTGGGACACACAGCAGTTATTTTCCCTTGCGCGTTTGCGGGATCAATTAGCACAGGATAAATCGGCCAAATAAACATGAGTTCGCTTGTAAAGCGCTTTCTAACTTGCTAAATTAATAATGCGTGCTTGTTAAAACAAAATGATGGAGACAAAAGAATTAATTTTGAATGCTGCTAATGGTGATTCGCAAGCATTAGAGCAACTATTTCAGCGCTACCGACCAATGCTAAAAAAGATGCAGCAAAGGTATTATTTACATCTTTTAGATGCAGATGATTGGGATCAGGAAGCGCGGCTAGTCTGTTTCCGTGCTGCGCAAAGGTACCGTGAAGATACGCGGTTGACTTTTGGTCGCTACTATCAAAGGTGCTTACTTTGCCGAATTTATACTTTGATTCGACGACAGAATGCAAAGAAACGACAGATTGATCGACACACTGTGCCTTTAGATAAGCTCGAAGTTAAACAGCAGCTTAGTGCACGCGGTTCTTTTCAATCTTTTAATCAAGTTTTTATTCGCGCAAACGCAACAGATTTTATTCGACAGTTATCAGATTTAGAGCGGGCCGTGTTTTATCAAGAATTAGCCATTAAGCATAGCGCATCAAGTACCTTCTTAGTCGCTGAGATTACTGATTTACAAAGGCGTAATGCACTGGAACGCTGTCGGCGCAAATTAAAACGCTATTTAGCTGATCAAGCGTTAGTTCAATAAGGCTAGTTAGTTGAATCATCAGTAGTAACAAAAGCTTAGTAACTGGGCATTAAGCTACTGAGCAATGTGTTCATCAAAAAAGCAGGAAGCATCAGCAATTAATTTTGCTGGTGTTTCCTGCTTTATTTTACTTTACTTTGATTGAGTCAATGTCACTGATGTTAACCCCATATAAAAGGGTGGTGTCATGAAATATGATGTAACGACGCGGTTCTTTAACGTCTAAAAATTTATCTAATGGATAAGCGTTTGATCCGTGTTTAGACATTACGACCACTTGAGTTGCGTCTTTAAAATCATGTTTTTCGCCGTCTTTTGTTACAATGGTAATCACAATTTTCACCTCATTCTTGGTGATATACACAATATAAGTATAACATAATCCTGATTTTAAAGCAGTTGCGCAGCATATTGAAGCTTTTTGAGTGTTTTAGTTGACAATTACTGACTACAAATGTAAACTTAAAAATGAAATTACAGTTGTAAACAAAAGGCGGATATGAATGGAAATTAGCCCAGCATTAAATATTTCAAATGCAGAATGGCAAGTCATGCGGATCATTTGGACGTTAGGGCAGGCCAGTAGTCAAACAGTTAGTCAGTTACTAGCTAAGAAAATGGCGTGGAAGGCAGCGACTGTAAAAACCTTGGTGGGCCGGTTGGTTAAAAAAGGTGCTTTAACCGCTAAGCGTGATGGTAAGCGGTATTTATATCAGCCCGCAATTTCCGAACAACAAGCTATGAATACAGCTAGTGAGATGTTTGTCGAACAGCTTTGCCAGCATAAAATTGGTAAAACTTTGGAAAAAATGATACAAGAGACAACGTTGAGTCAGCAAGATATTCAAGACTTAATCTCAATGTTACAGGCAAAACAAAAAACGGCGCCTAAAGAGGTTCCGTGTAATTGCTTGCCTAATAAATGTCAATGTCAGCCAGGAACTTGTCAACAAAATTAATTTAAAATCAGGAGGATTGAAATATGGCAGATAAAATGCAAATGAATCACGATATGGGTAATATGAATCATGATGATATGATGATGCATGGTGGTCACATGATGCATATGGGGAATTTAAAGCAGAAATTTTGGGTATCATTAATTTTAACTATTCCCATCGTACTATTGACCCCGATGATGGGGATTCATTTACCCTTTCAATTTACATTTACCGGTTCAGATTGGTTAGTTTTAATCATTGCAACTTTCTTATTTTTCTATGGTGGCAAACCGTTTTTGCAAGGGGGTAAGATGGAATTAGCCCAGCGTAAACCAGCAATGATGACGCTGATTGCAATGGGGATTTCGGTTGCTTATATTTATAGTTTATGGGCGTTTATCGCTAACCACTTCATGGCCAATGTCGCTCACCAGATGGACTTTTTCTGGGAATTAGCAACATTGATTACGATTATGTTGCTAGGGCATTGGTTAGAAATGAATGCTGTTAGCAGCGCTGGTAATGCACTAGAAAAAATGGCAGCACTATTGCCTGGTCAGGCTCATGTTGTACAAAAAGATGGTACGGTTCAGGATGTTGATTTAGCTAATTTGAAGACCGATCAACAAGTTGTCGTTAAAGCAGGGGAAAAAATCCCAGCTGATGGCCAAGTTGTTGCTGGTCAGTCTGCAGTTAATGAAGCGTTGGTTACTGGGGAAGCTAAGTTAGTTGAAAAAGCTACTGGTGCCAAGGTTATTGGCGGTGCTGTTAATGGTGAAGGTACTTTGACAATTAAAGTTACCGGCACTGGTGAAACTGGCTATTTAAGCCAAGTGATGAAGCTCGTTCAACAAGCTCAACAGCGTAAATCTAAAGCTGAGAATTTAGCAGATAAAGTAGCTAGCTGGTTGTTTTATGCGGCGGCAACCGTTGGCCTATTGACCTTTATCGTTTGGTTGCCATTAAGTGGTTTGAACGTGGCTTTAGCACGTACAGTAACTGTCTTAGTTATCGCTTGCCCACATGCATTAGGTTTGGCAATTCCTTTAGTCATTGCACGGAGCACTTCTTTAGGTGCAACCCATGGTTTATTATTGCGTAACCGGAATGCACTAGAAAGTGCTAAGCAAATTGATACAGTCATGATGGACAAAACAGGTACGTTAA
This sequence comes from Loigolactobacillus rennini DSM 20253, assembly GCF_001436505.1. GTDB lineage: Bacteria > Bacillota > Bacilli > Lactobacillales > Lactobacillaceae > Loigolactobacillus > Loigolactobacillus rennini. The sequence goes on from NZ_AYYI01000006.1 coordinate 28,913, forward strand.
CAGAAGGCAATTTTAAAGTTAATGCAATTGTCGCGTTAGCAGATCAATCAAAGGCACAAATTTTAACTACCTTAGCGGCACTAGAAGCTAATTCAAGTCATCCATTGGCGATGGGTATTTTAGCAGCTGCCAAAGCCAAAAAAATCACGGTGCCAGAAGCCAAAGCAGTTAAACAGTTATCTGGTGTCGGATTACAAGGAGAAGTCGCAGGCGAAAAGTATGCTATTGTCACTGCAGCTTATTTAAAACAGCATAAAATTGATTATGATCACAAAACTTATCAAGACTTAGCTGCTAAAGGCAATTCAATTAGTTTCTTAATTACCGGTCAAAAAGTTCTAGGTTTAGTGGCCCAAGGTGATCAGATTAAGCCAAATGCACGGAAATTCATTCAGCAACTACAAGCACAAAATATCCGTCCAGTGATGTTAACTGGTGATAATCAGGAAGTTGCGCGTGTTGTTGCTAAGCAATTGGGAATGTTAGACTTTTATGCCCAATTATTACCAGAAGATAAAACAAAATTAATTAATGATTACCAAGGATCTGGCCACCATGTATTAATGGTTGGCGATGGGGTTAACGATGCACCAAGTTTAGCAGCAGCCGAAATTGGCGTTGCGATTGGAGCTGGTACAGACGTTGCCATTGACTCTGCTGACGTTGTCTTAGTACGCAGTGATCCAGCAGACATTATGAACTTCTTAAACCTTGCGCGGCGGACTATGCGTAAAATGGTGCAAAACCTCTGGTGGGGTGCTGGGTATAACATTATTGCCCTGCCACTTGCCGCAGGTATCTTGGCGCCGATTGGTTTAATCTTAAGCCCGGCAGTTGGTGCGGTTTTGATGTCACTGTCAACAGTAGTTGTTGCTTTAAATGCCTTGACCTTAAAGCTTAAGTAATAATTTTCTCGATAGGGGATTCCCTAAAATAAGGGAATCCCCTATTTTTTGTTATCTTTGTTTACAAATGTAAACATAAGTGCTAAATTGATAATAGCGGTTAGGGTTACCGCTTACATGAAATGCTAGTGTCTGTTGAGGTGAGTAAAATGGAAGGAAGATTTTCGGTGGAAGGCATGGTTTGCGCCAGCTGTGTCCAAGCAGTAACAAAAGCTGCTAGCCGTTTACCAGGCGTACATGATTGTCAAGTTAATCTAGCCACAGAAAAAATGCGGTTGGATTTTGAACCACAAGTTTCCAGTGTTGCGGCAATTGAGGCTGCAGTGAAAGATGCGGGTTACGGCGCACACTTGTTAGCAGAAACGGCGACTTACCAAATTAGTGGGATGGTATGTGCTAGTTGTGCCCAAGCAGTTGCGCGTGCTGTAAATCAAATTCAGGGGGTTTACCGTGCAGACGTTAATTTAGCGACTGAAAAGTTGCATCTTAGTTTTGATAAAAACCAGGTTAAATCAGCACAGATCATTGATGCTGTTAGTAATGCAGGGTACCAAGCACAGTTAGCTACGGCTCCGCAAAACGTTGAGACTGCTGCGGAAGCAGATGCTAAACGTCAGCATAAAAAACAGGTTGAATTACGTACTTGGCGCCGGCGTTTTATCGCGTCTGTCTTGTTCGCACTACCGCTACTGTACATTTCAATGGGCGGCATGATCGGTGCGCCTTTGCCTAGTTGGTTGCAGGTTGAAATGGCCCCAAGATTAACAGCTTTGGTAGAACTTTTATTAACGTTGCCAGTTATGTGGTTTAGCCGGAATTATTATGTGATTGGTTTTAGTACTTGGTTCAAAAAACATCCAAATATGGATACGTTAGTTGCACTAGGGACTACCGCTGCTTTTAGTTACAGTTTTGTCCAAACTTTGTTAGTTTGGGCAGGAAATCCGCTAGTCGGTGGTTTGTATTATGAAGCTGTGGCAACTGTTCTAACCTTAATTACATTAGGAAAATATTTTGAACGTCGTGCCAAGGCAAAAACCACTGCCTCTTTAACCAGCTTACTCAATTTAGCCCCTAAAAAAGCCTTGTTGCTTAAAGATGGGCAGCCGGTCAGTGTTGAAGCGAGCACAGTAAAAGCAGGAGATCATCTTTTAGTTAAACCTGGTAGTAGCATTCCAGTTGATGGGGTTGTCCTTACCGGTCAGAGCCAAGTGGACGAATCGATGCTCACCGGTGAAAGCCGACCAGTTGCTAAAAAAGCCGGTGATAAAGTAATCGGCGCTAGTTTAAATCAAACTGGTGAACTAACCTATCAGGCAACGCAGGTAGGTGAACACACTGTCTTAGCGCAAATTGTAAAGTTAGTAGAAAAAGCACAGGAAGGCAAAGCACCAATTGCGCAATTGGCTGACGTTATTTCTGGCTACTTTGTTCCGATTATTATGGCATTAGCCACCATTGCAGCAGTGGCTTGGTTGATTGCTGGCCAATCTTTAACATTTAGTCTGACCATTTTTGTTTCTGTTTTAGTGATTGCGTGTCCTTGCGCATTAGGGTTAGCAACGCCAACTGCTATTTTAGTGGGAACTGGTAAAGGTGCTGAAAATGGTATTTTAATTAAGGATGGCGCGGCATTACAAGCAATTCAAGGTGTTGAAACTATTGTTTTAGATAAAACGGGGACCATTACCAGTGGGCAACCAGCTTTAACGGATCTATATACTTTTAATCATTATCAGCAGCACCAAGCTTTGGCTTTGGCAGCTGGGCTAGAAGGCTATTCAGAGCATGCATTAGGAACGGCGGTGTTACAAGCGGCTAAAGACCGCGGTGTTCAGGCGATTGCAGTGACAAATTTTAAGGCTACACCAGGTTATGGAATCAGTGGTCAAGTGAATGACCAGGCTTTGTATTTGGGTAACCAAAGATGGCTGCAACAGGCTGGAATTAAAACTGCTGAAGCTGAGGCAACGGCCCAACAGTTAGCTGCGGATGGTAAAACACCATTATATTTAGGCGTTGCTGATAGATTAATTGCATTATTGGCGGTTGCTGATCCAATTAAACCTACTAGTAAAGCGGCTATTCAGCAATTACAGCAAACCGGTCGGCAGGTTGTCATGTTAACGGGAGATAACCAGCAAACGGCAGCTGCTGTGGCGCGTCAAGTTGGCGTATCCCAAGTGGTCAGTGAGGTGCTTCCAGCAGATAAAGCAAAAGTGGTCCAAGATTTACAGCAAAAAGGGCAAAAAGTTGCAATGGTTGGTGATGGCATCAATGACGCGCCAGCATTGGTACAAGCTGAAATTGGCATTGCCATGGGTAGTGGGACCGATGTTGCGATTGATTCTGCCGATGTTGTATTGCTAAATAGTGACTTAGCAACCGTTGGGATTGCATTGGAATTATCCCGTAAAACCATGCGTAATATTAAAGAAAATCTGTTTTGGGCTTTTGCGTATAATTTAGTTGGTGTACCGGTGGCCATGGGATTACTTTATTTGTTCGGCGGTCCTTTGCTCAATCCTATGATTGCTGGAGCGGCGATGAGTTTTAGTTCAGTATCTGTACTGTTAAATGCTTTACGACTACGCCACTTTAAAGCACCAAAATTAACAACAGTAAAATAAAGAAAGGAATGTTATTAATGGCACAATTAATTAAAATAAAAGGTATGAAATGTGATGGCTGTGTAAAAAGTGTGACGGCAGCATTTGAAAATCTGCCTGACGTTAAAACAGTTAAAGTTAACTTAGAAGCCGGTGAAGCCTTAATTACCGGTCAAGCTGAAGAGGCAGCTTTAAAAGCAAGTTTAGCGGAGACGCCTTATGAAATTACGGCAATTCAACAAGCTTAAAGGGTACTGAGCGTTTATAGTGAAAGCAGCACATTTAGTGCTGCTTTTTTTTGAAATTAATAGTTATAAAGTAGCTGTGAATTAAAATATAATCTGCTATGATAGAAGGTAACTGATTGCGTTTAGCATAACAAGTTCACAATGATAAGTTTTAGAAATTATTCCGTTAGCACATACTATATATAGTTGTCAAACGGAATATTTTTTTAATTTTAGTGCTATATATTGACTTATCTCCAAATAGCAGTTACCATAAAAGATGTAAATTAATTTCTTCACATTGCGAAAGGGCGTCAAAGTTATGTTAAATATGAAACCTAAAAACGCTGTAAAAGTGAGTACGGTCATTAAACGCGACGGCCGGCATGTCACTTTTAACGCGAATAAAATTTATCAAGCACTGGTTAAAGCGGAAAAACACATTCATGGCAAACTTGATCCGCTAACTAATCAAAAAATTGAAATGATAACAGATAAAGTTGTTGCGGAAGTTCAAGCACGCTTTACAGATGCTGTCAAAATTTATGAAATTCAAAATATTGTAGAACATACTTTATTGGCAGAACACCAATATGAATTGGCAGAAGAATACATTAATTACCGTACACAACGGGATTTTGCGCGGAATCAAGCAACTGACATCAATTTTACTATCCAAAAATTGCTACAAAAAGATGCGACTGTTGTTCATGAAAATGCCAACAAAGATAGTAATGTTTTTAACACACAGCGTGATTTAACAGCTGGGACGGTTGCTAAAGCTGAAGGTTTGAAAATGATGCCACCTCATGTAGCTAATGCCCATCTAAAGGGAGAAATCCATTGGCATGATCTAGATTATCAACCTTATAGCCCAATGACTAACTGTTGTTTAATTGATTTTAAAGAAATGTTGACTAATGGCTTTAAGATCGGCAATGCAGAAGTTGAAAGCCCCCGTTCAATTCAAACTGCCACTGCACAAATGGCGCAAATTATCGCCAATGTGGCCTCTTCCCAGTATGGGGGCTGCTCTGCAGACCGGGTCGATGAATTGTTAGCGCCGTTTGCGAAGATTAATTATCAAAAACATTTGCAGGATGCGCAAAAATGGATTACGGGTGATACAAAGCAACATCAATTTGCGAAAACAAAAACGCAAAAAGACATTTATGATGCGATGCAAGCTTTAGAGTATGAAATTAACACATTGTACTCATCCCAAGGGCAAACGCCATTTACAACTTTAGGTTTTGGCTTAGGTACTAGCTGGATTGAGCGTGCCATTCAACAGTCAATTTTACAAGTGCGTATTAAAGGTTTAGGCCGGGAGCATCGAACTGCGATTTTTCCTAAGCTAGTTTACAGCATTAAACGGGGCTTAAATTTAAATCCTGGTGAACCAAATTATGATATTAAGCAATTAGCCATTAAATGTGCCACTAAAAGAATGTATCCCGATGTTTTAATGTATGACAAATTAGTCGAACTTACTGGTTCCTTTAAAGCACCAATGGGATGCCGTAGCTTTTTACAAGGTTGGCATGATGAAACTGGTCGGGAAGTAAATTCCGGCCGGATGAATTTAGGTGTGGTCACCATTAATTTACCGCGGATTGCGTTGGAAACCGCTGGCGATCAAAGTAAATTTTGGAAATTATTGGAAGAACGGTTACAGATTTGTAAGGATGCCTTAGTTTATAAAGTTGAACGAGCTAAGCAAGCGACACCAGAAAATGCGCCAATTCTCTATGAGCATGGAGCATTTGGCAAACGTTTAAAACCAGAAGATTCTGTGGATGATTTATTTAAAAACCGCCGCGCAACAGTGTCGTTAGGCTATATTGGCTTATATGAAGTCGGTGCTGTTTTCTTTGGTCATGCTTGGGAAAAAAATCCAACGGCTAAAGCTTTTACTTTGGAAATTGTTAAAGCGTTGGCAGATCATTGTGCCACTTGGGAAAAAGAATACGGTTATCATTTTAGCGTGTATGGCACACCGGCAGAAAGTTTAACCAACACTTTCTGTCAAGCAGACCGTAAGAAATTTGGCTCTGTTAAAGATGTTACTGATAAAGATTATTATACTAACAGTTTTCACTATGACGTGCGTAAAGCACCGACACCTTTTGAAAAGTTGGATTTTGAAAAAGACTATCCAAAATACAGTGCGGGCGGTTTTATTCACTATTGTGAGTATCCCAATTTAAAACAAAATCCTAAAGCTTTAGAAGCGGTTTGGGACTATGCTTATGACCGGGTTGCATATTTAGGCACCAATACACCGATTGATCAGTGCTTTAAATGTGGTTACAAAGGGGATTTCACCCCTACGGAACGTGGCTTTGAATGCCCACAATGTGGCAATCACGATCCAAAAACTTGTGATGTGGTTAAGCGGACTTGTGGCTACTTAGGCAATCCACTGCAACGGCCAATGGTCTTTGGCCGGCACAAAGAGATTTCGTCCCGAGTTAAGCACATGGTTTTAGGAAATGATCAAACTACTCAAGCAAGACAATAAGGAGAACAAATGGCAAGCAAAAAATTACCACAAAATCCGCAACCACAAGAATGGCAAGCAAGTGAACTCAGTCAATTAAAAATTGCGGATTATAAGCCCTTTAATTTTGTTGATGGTGAAGGGGTCCGTAATAGTCTGTATGTTTCTGGCTGTCAATTTGCTTGTCCAGGTTGCTACAATAAGATTGCCCAAAATTTTAATTATGGACAGCCTTACACACAAGAATTAGAAGATCAGATTATAGCCGATTTGGCAGAACCTTATGTCCAGGGGTTAACCTTGCTAGGCGGTGAGCCATTCCTCAACACTCAAGTCTGTTTAGCATTGGTTAGACGATTGCGGGCTGAATTTGGCCACACTAAAGATGTTTGGTCTTGGACAGGCTATACTTGGGATGAATTACAACAAGAGACACCTGATAAATTAACATTGTTAAGTGAATTAGATGTTTTGGTGGACGGACGTTTTCTCTTAGCACAAAAAGATTTAACTTTACAATTTCGCGGTAGTGCTAATCAGCGCATCATTGATGTTCAGCAATCTCTATCACAAGGAAAAGTTGTGTTATGGGCTAATTTAATTAAATAGAATTAAGCAAACCACACTTTTGCTATGTTTCCAAAGGCCAATTTTAGGCGAATGCTTGGCAACTAGCAGAAAGTGTGGTTTTTATTTAACGTAATAATCGGTTAAATTCATCATTGTAGTAGCTTAAAAATGGAAATAACAGGGTTAGTGTCGTACCTTGGGCAATTGTTGATTGTGCGGTTAACTGATGACCTAACTTTTCACTGAGCTGTTTTGCTAAGTAAAGGCCCAAGCCAGTTGCTTTAACAGCTTTTTGCCGACCATTATTACCCGTAAATCCTTTATCAAAAATACGTTGTAAATCTTGGGGTGCAATGCCGATGCCGTCGTCGGTAATGCTTAATTTAACACCTTGTTCAGTTTGACTTAGATTTACGGTAATATGTCCATTAGGAGCTGTATACTTTAAACTGTTTGCGATAATTTGGTTAAGGATAAAGTATAGCCATTTTTCATCAGTTAACACGGTTAAATTTTTACCATTTAATTGAAAATGGATTTTTTTATGCAAAAAATAAGTGGCGTTATCACGTACCACCTGATTGATAATCGTTTTTAATGCGTGTTCTTGGATTAAGTAGTCTTTAGAAAAGGCATCTAAGCGTGAATAATATAAAACTTGCTCAACGTAATGATCAATGCGGGTTAATTCGTCTGTCATTTGAAAATTGATTTTTTCTGGTAATCTGTCTTGGTAACTTTCATTTAGCATTTGTAGTGCCGCCAAAGGGACTTTAATGTCATGAACCCAACTGGCGATAAATTCCTTTTGATCTTGGTTTTGGCGTAATAGCTGTGCTAAGCTTTGTTGGTGGTAATCTAATAATTGATTGACATAAGTAACAACTTGTTGTTGTGCAAAAGTCTGGGGTTGTTCTAAGCGCCAGTTTAACCCAGCTGCCTTAGCCTGACAGCGGGAATTGATTTGCAAATACCACTGGCGCTGGTGCCAATAAGTCGCAACAAGGAAGCCACAAAAAAAGAGCCCAAGTAATAAATTAAGGTACAATAAATCGTGCCATGGCATTACTTCTTTGGGTTGTAACCAGAGCATAAAATCAGTGAGTGCCAAACAAGCAGCAAAAAAAATGATGGTTAGGTGTTGATCACGTAAATATTTAAAAAATGACATTAGTTAACCTCTAATTGCTAGGCTAAGGAATCATGTAACCTTGGCCAGTTTTAGTTTCAATGTAATGTTTTAAACCAGTAGCAGCGATTTTTTTGCGCAGTCGGTTGATATTAACCGTTAATGTATTATCATCTACAAACCGTTCATCGTGCCATAAACCGCGTAATAATTTTTCGCGGCTAACAATTTGACCATGGTGCTGTAATAATAGTTGCAGCAATTTATATTCTGTTTTTGATAATTCAATTTGTTGTTCCTTTACTTGCACGCTGCCATCTTGTAAATTGAGAACTAGACCACCATGAGCTAATGTATTGCCTGTAGGGTTAGCATAATTATAAGTCCGCCGCAACAAGGCGTTGACTTTTGCCGTTAAAACTTCTAAAGAAAAAGGTTTTGTCATGTAGTCGTCACCGCCCATGTTCATTGCCATGACTTTGTCCATGTTAGTGTTACGACTAGAAATAAAAATAATTGGAACTTGCGATACACGGCGAATTTTTTGGGTCCAATAAAACCCATCATAAACAGGTAGATTGATGTCTAGCAAAACCAGCTGCGGTTTAATGGTTAAAAATTGTTTGAATACTTCGTTAAAATCGGTCACATCATAAGTCTTTAATTGCCATTGGCTGAGTTTTTCACGAATTAATTCAGTGATGGTTTGATCGTCTTCAACGATAAATACGCTAAACATGAAGTTGTCTCCTTGGAAATATTTTTAGCTTAAGCTTACGCAATTTTAGTAAAAAGTACAACCGTCGTAGGGCGGAATTCTATGCATAAAAAGGGACTGATTAAATGCCGTTGATTGATGTTCAAGATGTTCATAAAGTTTATGGCCACCGGGCTAATCTGGTCACTGCAGTAGCTGGTGTCAGTTTGCAAGTTTTACAAGGTGAATTTGTGGGCATTATGGGGCCTTCAGGAGCAGGAAAAACGACCTTGTTAAACTTGATGTCGACCATTGATCGACCGACTAGCGGTCAGATTTTTTTGAACCAAAAAAATGTAACCTATATGAAAAACGCAGCACTAGCTAAATTTCGACGTGAACAACTAGGCTTTATTTTTCAAGACTTTAATTTATTGGCGGCCTTAACTGTTCGTGAAAATTTGGTGTTACCCTTAACGCTTGCAGGTTATTCTGTTGTGGCTATTAATCAAGCACTGCAAAAAATTGTGGGAATTTTAGGCTTAAACTCATTGTTAAACCGTTATCCTGATGATATTTCTCCTGGTCAAAAACAGCGGGTGGCCTGCGGACGTGCAATTATTACTCAGCCCCATTTATTGTTTGCTGACGAGCCCACCGGAAGTCTTGATTCTAAAGCAGCCACAGAATTATTGCGTTATTTAACCATTATTAACGCTAAAGCTGGTACAACTGTTGTGATGGTGACTCATGATGCGTTTACTGCTAGTTATTGTCGCCGTATTTTGTTTATTAAAGATGGGCAACTTTTTGCAGAAATTGTTCGTCAAGGTAGCCGCCAATCTTTCTTTCAGCAAGTGATTGATATGCAGGCAACGATTGGTGGGGGAGGTCGAACAAATGGTGCTTCTGCGCCTGGCTTTTAAAAATGCACGACAAAATTTTAATCGTTATTTTGTTTATGTGTTTGCGTGTGCTTTAGCAATTACCATTTATTTTGCCTTTAATGCACTGGCATTAACACCTTATTTATGGCACACACTTCCAGATGCTGAGATGATTAAAAATGGTTTACTGTCGACTAATGCCTTCATTTTAATTTTTATTGTGGCGTTTATGTTTTATGCAAATCTTTTTTTTGTTCAGCAGCAGCGTCGAGAAATTGCGTTATTTAATTTACTAGGTGTGTCGCGCTGGCGAATCAGTGGTTATTTCTTTTTGGAAAATTTATTGTTAGGTTTATTGTCACTCATATTAGGGCTACTTTTAGGGATTTTATTGGCTAAATTATTTGCTCTCTTGTTGGTCAAACTAATTGGTGCATCAATTTCAGTGGGATTGTTGTTTTCTGGTGCGGCAATTGGGCAAACCATCGGGACCTTTTTATTGGTTTATATTTTTTTGGCACTATTTGATGCTGGTTTAATTGCCCATTATCCGCTGGCAATATTATTTCGACAACCTGTAACGGATAAAGTTGTGCCAATAACTTTCTGGCGGTATTTACTAGGTTTATTAGGCTTGGCTTTATTGGCGAGTGCTTATGGGATGGCACAATTCTACACTGAAATTTTGCCGCATTTCAAATTTTTAGGTGCAGCTGCAGCAATAATTGTCCCTTTATTGATTTTAGTGTTTGTGTTAGTAGGTACTTTTTTGTTTTATCGTTTTTCATTGCTAGCCTTATTAATGCAATTACGCCACTGGTACCGTTTTAGCTACCGTAAAATTCGCTTATTTACTTTGGCAAACTTAAGTCAGCGATTGCACCGCCATGTCAATATTTCTTGGCTGGTAACAATTTTAGCTGCAATTACACTAACTGTTTTAGGTAGTATTACTATGATTTATACCGCAAGTTATGACGGTTTAAATACTGATCAGCCGCTGGCATTAACTGTTGATCGACAATTGGCACCTGCAGTAGCACAGCATTTAACTAAGCATCAGTTGACTGTGCAACAAAAACAACCAGCAACATTTAAAGTGACTGGTGCGCAGTTCAAGTTAGATTCACTACTGGGATTTCATTATGGTGCATTTACAGGCCCGCTAACTGTGATTAGTCAACAAGACTATCAAGCGGCTCGCCGGTTACAGCCTAATTTACCGGCATTTCGGCTCAATGATCAACAAGTAATTTTACTTTTGCGTAAACTTGCTTATGCAGGGCAAACTAAACGACAGCAGGTGGTGACACTCCGGTTGACAGCCACAACAGTCAAGCAACTTAAAGTAAAGCAGGTAAGTGCAGCATTCCCTTATGGTGCTAATAATTATGTCAATGGTACTGGGTTAGTGGTTAGCGATGCGGTATTCCAGCGTTTAAATGCTAATGCACAGACGCATTTAATGGCCTTTCAATTTGCGGGCAGTCATCACAGTGAACAGGTAAGCCAGCAGTTGATCGACCGTTACCAGCAACATTATCATTATTTTGATCCTCAAAAGACAGGACAGCCACCTAAAAACCTCCATACTTTTCAGTTAAGTAAAGTTCATCGTACTACAGCAGCACAGCATAATTTACCCATGTTACAAGCACGGTATCCTGCTACTCGCTGGTTACGCACACTGTTTGGTCTGGATTTTTATATCATTGGATTTTTTAGCTTGATTTTCATCATGGCAACGGGGAGCATTATTATGTTGAAACAGTTGGCTGAAGCCTCGGGAAAACGGCAGCAGTATGCGCTACTCATTAAACTAGGGATTAGTCAACGTGAAATTAATCATACTATTTATTTACAAACTGGCATTGCTTTTTTATTACCGATCACGCTAGGTGTTATCAATGCTTACTTTGCCTTGCACATCCTGAATATTTGGTTAAATCAGTTAGATTTAACATTTGCTTATTTATTGGGAGCCATTTATTTAGCTGTCTATATTGTTTATTGGTGGCTAACCGCAAAAATATATTGTCGGATGATCACGCCAACTTAAAATTTAATGTCAGTGCATGCTAAATTGTTTATTTAAACGATTATAAAAACTAGGCAACTCACTATTGCGTGAGTTGCCTAGTTTTATCGAAAATTTGTGCGTTAGCGTTAGTCTTTTTCAGGAATCGTGTAGTTCGCTTGGTGCAATTGTTGTACGTTCTCGCCTGCATGCATATACGGTTTTAATGTTTGAAAGTCTTTGGACTTGCGCCAATTAAAGAAATCGACATCGCGTTGCCAACTTGAAAAAATAATGTATTCAATTTGCGGTGCATCTAGTTTTAAAAGAAATAGTTGGTTTAAACCAATAAACCTATGACTATTAACTGAAAGGTCAGCAAAGTTTGTCGTAAAAACCTTAGCTTTATCTGGTGTTGCAAATGTTAAATACGTAAAATTAAAAAAGCCAGTTAATGCTTTTTGACCGAAATGATAGCGAACTTGATAGGTGAACGGGGAATTAAAAAAAGTGGTGCGATCAGATAAATCCAATAATTGGAAATCTGCATCTGCTGCAACAGGTTGCAGCAATAATAAATGCCGTTTAGGTTCGCGTTTTAGATATTGTGTTAAAACATCTTTAGTTCCAAAAGTTGCGATTACTTGCCGAGTCATGACACTGACACCCCTTACCATAATTGACATTGTCTACACCTATAGCATAACGCATTTTTAAAGGAATGGGTAATAGAAAACTAGGTTTGTTAACTAGAAGATCTTTCATTAAAACTGTTATAATAAAGGCGACCAATTTAGTTTGAAAGTGGGGAATTGATGACTATGAAATTAACAGTTCTCGGAATGTATGGTGGGTATCCATACCATGATGTGGGAACCAGTGCTTATTTATTGCAAACAGCTAATTATAATTTGTTGTTGGACTGTGGTAGTGGTGCTTTATTAAGTTTGCAGCATCATTTAGATCCGTTGCAATTAGATGCTGTTTTGTTATCTCATTACCATCATGATCACATTGCGGATGTTGGTGTACTACAGTATTATTGGCAATTACATCAGGGGCATAAAAAAGAGTCAGTACTGCCGATTTATGGGCATACTGCTGATCCGCTACATTTTGCCGCACTGACGATGCAGGGAATTACGCAAGGTAAAGCTTACCAAGCACAGCACAAATCTACCATTGGGCCGTTTGACATCACCTTCTTGCCGACGGTTCATCCTGTTCCTGCTTATGCTATGCGAATTGTTGAGCGCGATAGCGGTAAAACATTAGTTTATACTGCTGACACTGCGTATTTTGATGCTTTACCGCAATTTGCGCGCCGTGCCGACTTATTAATTACGGACACAAATTTCTTGAAGCGGAAAACAGGTACCATTATGCATATGACAACTACACAATCTGGGTTACTGGCAAAAGATGCAGCAGTTAAAAGTTTATTAATCAGTCATTTGCCACAAACAGTAGATTTTAAGAAGTTGAAAACAGAAACTGAAGTAGCAACCGGTCCTGATATTCCAGTAACCGTCGCGCAAAAAGATTTGCAATTAACACTTTAAATAAGCGATAATAAGGTGTAATTTATGTTGATTTGTGGATATTGTAATCAATAGTCAAATTAACTAACATTATATGGTAAGAAAAAGATGCGCGTTGCTTTACAATCAACTGATTTCGGGTACAATGTACTTGTAGAGCTGTACCTGGATTAAAAAAGCGGGGTGCAATAAATATGGAAATGGAACGCATTAATGAAAATACCATTCGCGTTTTACTTGAAAATGAAGATTTATCCGAGCGGGGAATTACAGTATTAGATTTGCTCGGTAATCATAAACAAATCGAAAATTTTTTCTATTCAATTCTTGAAGAAGTCGATACAGATCACCAATTCCAGGCTAATGACGCGGTGACCTTTCAGGTATTACCGAATAAGAATGGCTTGGAATTATTTATTAGTAAAAATGCACCAGGTGGTATGTCTGGCAGTGACTTTACTGAAGATTCCGATGCGGTGTCGGACTACATTAAGCAACAATTATTGGAAAATGATGGTGGCAAGGGTAAACAGCGACGGACAACGCTTAAACCTTCTGCAAAGGCTGAAGCTAAAGACGACTATAGCTATTATTTAAATGATCCAGACACACCAACACGTGAAGTGGTAATTAAACTTCAGGACTTTGAAAATGTGGTGCAATTAGCTAAATTATTACATTTAGATGGTGCAGTTTCTAATTTATTTAAATATAAGCGAGCTTATTACCTTCACTTAATTTTCTTTGTTAATGAAACTTCTGAAGCATCAATTAAAGATGAAGTGGCCATTGCTTTAGAATATGGCGATCAGACAAATGTGACACCAGATGTATTAGCAGAGTATGGTAAGAAGTTAATGGAAAAATCTGCGCTTGAACTGGTTAGATATTATTTCAAGTAGGGGTTTAGCGGAATGTTTTGAAAATAAAACTGCCTTAATGCTATGTTAGGGGGATTTTGTTTTCGCATCGTTCCGTTTTTTCTTATGTAATGTTTGATATTAAATGCTGTATTCTTTACTAAATAGGGAATACAGCATTTTTGGGCTCTACAATATCTGTTGTTGGTAATAGATTTATCTATTATTGATGGCAGATTTT
>NZ_AYYI01000055.1 GCF_001436505.1 Loigolactobacillus rennini DSM 20253
GTGATTAGAACTTTTATAATTAATTCACCAACAACAGTTGACGAAGAGCCTTTTTTATTCAGCCTAGAAGGCGCGTTTTCATGATGGCTAGTTCTAATAGCGGGAAAAAACTCAGTCTTTCGAGTGATTGTCATTCTAGCGGACTTCGTTATAATAATAGACGATCAGAAAACAGGTTACTGCTTGCTGTCGTCATTTGCGCTTTAGACGGACAGCCTCTATAATTAAGCTATTAGATTGGCCTAAAGAAGGTGAATTACGCGTGAATATCGGATTATTTACAGATACATATTTTCCACAAGTCAGTGGCGTTGCCACCTCTATTAAAACACTACGTAATGAGCTTGAACGTGAAGGCCATTCCGTTTATATTTTTACAACGACAGATCCACATGTTGATAAAGATGCCTTTGAGCCGAATACATTTCGTTTTCCCAGCGTCCCATTTATCTCTTTTACAGACCGGCGCATTGCGGTAAGAGGGTTATTTCATGCTTATCAAGTTGCACGGGATTTGGATTTAGATATTGTTCATACTCAAACTGAATTTTCGATGGGTTATATTGGCAAATTTGTTGCGAAGAATTTAAAAATTCCTTGTATTCATACTTATCACACAATGTATCAAGATTACCTGCATTATATTTTAAATGGGAAGTTATTGCGTCCCTACCATGTTAAACAGGCTATGCGGGCATATTTGCACCACATGGACGGTGTAATTGCACCCAGCGAACGTGTCGTTGCAACGTTACAAGGCTATGGGATCAAAGCACCAATGCGAATTATTCCCACTGGGATTGACATTTCACAATATGAACAGCCTGTGAAGGTGAACTGTCGAAAAAAATTAGGTATTTCAGCAACAGCCCCGGTATTGCTTTCTTTAAGTCGGGTCGCTTATGAAAAAAACATTCAGGAAGTCGTTGCAATTTTTCCACAAATTTTGGTGCAACAACCAGACGCACAACTTGTTATCGTTGGGGATGGCCCAGCTAAGGATAGTCTGATGCAACAGGCACAGCAACTCGGAATCGCCGAGCACGTCATTTTTACCGGTGAAGTACCTAATGAACATGTAGCTGCTTATTACCACATGGCTGATTTGTTTGTGTCTGCTTCGCATTCTGAATCCCAAGGGCTAACCTACGTTGAAGCTATGGCAAGCGGACTAAAGTCGGTGGCTGCGGCAAGTCCTTACACACTAGAATTGTTGGATGATCCGGCGATCGGCACTACATTTGAAAATCAAGCAGAAATGGTGCATCAGATTTTGACTTATTTAGCGCATCCACACAGTTATTCTGATCCCGGGCCGCGGCAACGTAAGTTATATGCGATTTCAGCGACTCATTTTGGGGAACAAGTCGTTCGTTTTTATCAAGATACTCGGTCGGATTATGCGCAGCGGCACCCAGATTCTGCAGATTTCAGTGATTAAACATAAATTTTTTAATTGGAGCGTTACAGCATGTTAGACATTCACATGTTTTCAAGTGCAACTAAAGTAAAGGGACAAGGCGTCGGTAGTGCCTACACCGAATTGATTGGACTATTAAAGCATCATTTTCAAGGTGAGTTTAAGGTGAGCATCAATCAGTATGGTAAAGCAGATATTAGTCATTACCATACCATTGACCTGCCTTTTTTTCTGTCTACTTTTTCTAAGCGGCGTGGCCGTAAGATAGGTTATGTTCATTTTTTACCAGAGACTTTGGAAGGTAGTTTGACGCTACCACAGCCGTTTAAGGCACTTTTTTACCGTTATGTCATTGCTTTTTATCGGCGAATGGATCAGCTGGTGGTAGTTAACCCGAGTTTTATTCCTAAATTAGTGGCTTACCACATACCAGCTGAAAAGATTACTTACATTCCTAATTTTGTTTCTAAAAAAGAATTTTACCCTAAATCTACACAACAAATTCAGCAGTTGCGCCAGCAATATCACATTGCTCCGGATCAGTTTGTGATCTTAGGGGCTGGTCAAATTCAAGAACGGAAGGGTGTAGATGATTTTGTTGCGTTAGCACGCCGTAATCCGGACATTCAATTTATTTGGGCTGGTGGTTTTTCTTTTGGCAAAATGACGGATGGTTACCAGCGCTATCAAAAAATGGTGGCTAAGCCGTTGCCAAATTTAAAGTTTACCGGCATCATTGAGCGTAAGGAATTGGTTAATTATTATAATTTAAGTGATCTTTTCTTATTACCATCATATAATGAATTA
This sequence comes from Loigolactobacillus rennini DSM 20253, assembly GCF_001436505.1. Taxonomy (GTDB): domain Bacteria; phylum Bacillota; class Bacilli; order Lactobacillales; family Lactobacillaceae; genus Loigolactobacillus; species Loigolactobacillus rennini. The sequence goes on from NZ_AYYI01000055.1 coordinate 2,228, forward strand.
TTTCCCATGTCTGTTTTAGAAAGCTTTGCTTGTGGTACGCCAGTTTTGTTGCGTGATTTAACTTTATACCGTTCAATTTTAGCTGGCTATTATCTCGCGGCAAAAGACATGAAGGCAATGGATCAGCAAATTAAGCAATTGCGGCAGCAGCCAGCGGCACTAGCACACATGCAAAAGCAAGCACATTTAGCTGCCGATTATTATTCAGAAGCTCATTTAGCCAAAATTTGGCATCACTTTTACACACAACAAGCTAAAGAAGGTTAAATATGAGTCGAAAGAACATTGCAGTACTAATTGCCATGTTGTTATTAGGTGGCGGTATCTTTGCGTATGAACTACGCCATGTTCAGCTAACGCAGCTACTAAAGATGTTTCATCAATTGAATTTTTGGTGGTTAGGATTAGCTGCAGGTTGCATGGGGCTTTATTGGTTGATGGAAGCTTTTGTGGTTAAGCTAATGCTCAAGGGCCGGGTAGTTCATTTTTCGTTTAAAAATGCCATTCGGATCCCATTGGTGGAACAATTATTTAATTCGTTAACGCCCTTTTCATCTGGTGGACAACCGGCACAATTGGTTGCTTTAATGCAATCTGGCATTGATGGCGGTCGAGCGAGTTCATTATTGTTGATGAAATTTATTGTTTTTCAAACCATGGTATTAGTCAATTTTATTTTAACTTTGATCTTTGGCTTTGAGTTGGTAGCAACAAAGTTTACTTATTTAGCGTGGCTGGTGGTGTTTGGCTTTGTTATGCATTTAGCCACTATCAGCGCTTTGTTGATGATTATGTACTGGTATAAGCTGACAAAAAATCTCGTTCGTTGGGTAATGCATCCCTTGTACTGGTTTTTTAATCAACAGCGGGTTCAACGTTGGGAAACTAGCTTAAACCAGAAAATTGATAATTTTTACCGGGAGAGCTTGCGGATTAAAAAGCAGGGAAAAATGCTTTTTGAAGCCAGTATATTAACGTTTATACAATTATTATTCTATTATAGTGTTCCTTATTTTGTATTACTGGCTCTCGGGTTACGCCCGGATTTTATCACTGTCTTAGTTTTACACATTATGATTGTGATGATCATTTCGTTATTTCCGGTTCCAGGCGGTTCAGGTGGTGCTGAAGTTAGTTTTCGTGCATTGTTTGCAACGTTTACAGCGACAAATAGCAAATTGGTTTTAGCAATGCTGCTTTGGCGGTTATTGACTTATTATTTAGGCATGTTTGTGGGAATGTTTGCCTTAGTGATTAAACCAGATAAAGTTGAAGAATTACGCGAATGATAATCAAATTATGCTTTCAATTGATTTTTCTAAGGGTTAGCACGGCCTTATTTTTTACAGGATAGCAGGGTTTTGAAGTGCTACTAGCGGTAATAAATCCAATAAAAAGTAATTATTTTCAAATAACTAAGATGGAAATGGGCACATGAGTTGATTTTCTGGTATCATTATTGGGGTAAAGATCCAATGAAGGGAGTCACTTTATGAAAAGCTCACAGCTTGTTGCGATTATTAATCGCTTAGAAGCGATGTTGAAAGATGCTGCTAATAATGAGGTTCAGACGCGCCGGTTTGAAAAAGAAGGTACTGAACGCGGTTTAGTTAGTTACGATCCTGCAACAAAAACTTTTACTCTAGAAGAATTAACTAATCATCAGAAGTTTGAATTTGATGATATTGATCTCATTGCAATGGAGATTTATGATCTGCTTGATGATTGATGAGTTCCTAAGCAAACAATCTGGATGGGCAGTCGTTGGCAACCAAAAATTGGTTTGTTGGCGATTGTTTTTCTATTATTAAAGTTAAATATTTCATGAAGCTTGCGGTCAGCAATTGTTTTTCATGTATAAATCCAGTATGATTTAAGAGACTTTGAAACGTATTTTATGTTGACGGAGGTAAGTAGTTATTATGGGGCAACCTTTAAAGAAAGTGCGGTCGGGATTAAATACACGGCTTGGCTTCTTTATTCTCGCAGTCTTATTATTCGGCATTAAATCTTATTTTGCATATAAAACAAAATTTAGTTTAGGCGTTAGCGGGGGGATGCAAAATCTGCTGTTAGCATTTAACCCGTTTCCTTTTGCCGTTTTATTGTTAGGACTAGCACTATATATGCGCGGCCGCAAATCATATTGGTTCATGCTGCTGATTGATGCGATTATGGCAACTTGGCTGTTTGCCAATATTTTGTATTACCGCGAATTTTCAGATTTTCTAACCTTTAATTTAATGAAGGGTTCTAGCTCTGTTTCTAATAATTTAAATCAAAGTATCGCGGGAATTGTTCATCCCACCGACTTTTTAGTTTTCTTGGATGTTGTCATCTTAATTCTTTTATTGGCATTTAAAGTCATAAAAGTGGATACACGTGCATTTAAATTTCGGTATGCTGCATTAGTTTCAGGACTAGCAGTACTTTTGTTTGGCGCTAATTTAAGTTTAGCTGAAACGGATCGCTCAGGGTTATTGACTCGAACTTTCGATAATAATTATATTGTTAAATATCTAGGATTAGAGGCTTATACGGTTTATGATGGTGTAAAAACGACGCAAAATAATGCGACTAAAGCTAATGCCAATAGTTCTGATCTCACCAGTGTGAAAAATTTTATTGCAAAGAATCAAGCGACGCCAAATGTTGAGTATTCAGGTGTTGCTAAAGGTAAAAATGTTTTCATTATCCATTTGGAAAGTTTACAGCAATTTATGATTGATTATAAATGGGATGGGCAAGAAGTGATGCCCAACATTGATAAACTTTACCATGCACAAGACACTTTGAGTTTTGATAACTTCTATAATCAAGTTGGTCAAGGTAAGACAGCTGATGCAGAAATGATGTTAGAAAATAGTCTTTTTGGATTGCCTGAAGGTTCTGCGATGGTGATGGATGGGACAACAAACACATTTCAGGCAGCACCAGCAATTTTAGGTCAACATGGTTACACTAGTGCCGCTTTTCATGGGGACGTACCAAGTTTTTGGAACCGGGATAATACCTATAAATCCTGGGGATATGATTATTTCTTTAGCAAGTCTTATTACCCGAATTCTAAGAAATCTAGTTACAACTTAGGTTATGGCATGAAGGATAAAATCTTTTTGAAAGATTCTGCTCAATATGTTCAACGATTACCACAGCCTTTTTATGCCAAACTGATTACAGTAACCAATCATTATCCATATACCATTGATTCTCAGAATAAATCTATTGAACCATTTGATACTGGTGATTCAACCGTTGATCCGTATGTGCAAACAGCACGTTATTTAGATCAAGCTGTCGGTGAATTTATGAATTGGCTTGAAAAAACTGGATTAGACAAAAAGAGTATGATTGTGTTGTATGGTGATCACTATGGGATTTCAAACAATCATAAACCAGCAATTGCAAAATTGTTAGGCAAGAAAAAAGTGACGAATTATGACCTTGCTAATTTCCAGAAAGTGCCGTTTATGATTCATATGCCAGGTTTAAAGGGCGGAATTAATCACACTTATGGTGGTGAGATTGATGTATTACCGACCTTGTTGAATTTATTGGGGATTAAGGATCAAGATACGATTCAATTTGGCAATGATCTGTTAGCGCCGGGCCGGAACCAGACGGTGGCATTCCGCAATGGTGATTTTGTTTCACCGACGTATACAAAATATGGGGCTGATTATTTTGATCATAATGGCAAGGAATTAAAGCATATGACTAATGAACAGCGACAAGCAATTGATGATATGCAAAACTATGTCACAACGCAGCTATCTGCTTCGGATAAAGTGATCAATGGTGATTTGCTTCGTTTCTATCAGCCGGAAGGTTTTAAGAAGGTTATTAAAGGCAACTATAACTATAAAAAATCAACGGCTTTAAAACAGTTGAAAAAGAAAACTAAGAAAAATTCGACAAGTTTAATGTCGCAAAATGATCATAAATCTACGATGTCTGATTATGAAACAGATGCGCCTGAATTGAAAAAATAATTTTTCGCCGACAGATTTTAATAATCTGTCGGTTTTTTTAATATTTTTAAGCTGAAAATGATAAATTAAGGCTCTTCGTCAACTGTTGTTGGTGAATTAATTATAAAAGTTCTAATCAC
>NZ_AYYI01000056.1 GCF_001436505.1 Loigolactobacillus rennini DSM 20253
TTACCGCCCAGAAAGCAGCTTAATAAAGTTGTCCAATTTTAAGGGTTCACTTCACTGTTTAAAAGTGATCTTTAACTGTTTATTAATGGTTGATTAAGTGCTTTTCTTTTTTGATTTTGTACTAAAAGCATGGCTAAGCTATTGCAAAACAGTTAGCATTATGCCTATCATAATTGCAGGAGTTGCCGTGAGTACGGTTATTTAATGGGCGCAATCACGGTATTTTAACGAATAAAAGTTTAATGATTTACTTTGTGCTGTATAAATGGAGGAATAATCACAATGCGTTTGTTGATGATTGAAGATAATAAATCTGTTTCTGAAATGATGAATATGTTTTTTGCAAAAGAAAATTGGCAAGTTAACTTTGCTTATGACGGCAATGAAGCGTTGAAACTCTTTAAAGAGGCACCCGACAGCTGGGACATTATTACACTTGATTTAAATTTACCCGGAATAGATGGCATGCAGGTTGCACAAGAAATCCGCCGTGTATCAAAAGCAGTTCCGCTAATCATGTTAACCGCACGGGATTCTGAAAGCGACCAAGTCTTAGGGCTGGAAATTGGAGCAGATGATTATGTCACTAAACCTTTTAGTCCTATGACGTTGATTGCACGCATTAAGGCACTGCACCGGCGGGCTGAATTAGGTGATGTTAAAGCAAGTGACATTGATCATGATGTTGATCAAGCTTTTGATGTGGTCACTGATCACTTTAAACTTAATACTAAGACACGTGAAGCTTATTTGGTTGATAAGCCAATTGAAGGTTTAACACCAAAAGAATTTGATTTACTGCGTACTTTGGCAAAAAAACCAAAACAAGTTTTTTCGCGCGAACAGTTACTGGAATTAGTGTGGGATTATCAATATTACGGTGATGAGCGCACAGTTGATGCGCACATTAAAAAGTTACGTCAAAAAATTGAAAAAGTGGGACCGCAAATTATTCAGACTGTTTGGGGCGTTGGTTATAAATTTGATGATTCTGATGTGATTGAACAATGAAATTGATTTATCAACAAATGCTGGCTTTTTTTGCAGTGATTATGACAACTTTATTTGTGGTCGGTTTATCATTTATCCAATTTACCGATAAGATGGTTTATGACAACACTTGGGACCAATTAGAAGGTTATGCTGATAGTTTGATGCAACAGGCGATGACCGTTGACAAAACTACTAATCGGTATACTGGTTTGCAGGTTAATATGCTCCGTAATAGCGAAGCCGTCTTAGCAAAGCAAAAAGTTCATTTCGCTGTTTTTAATGAAAAAAATAAAATGATTTATCCAGCAGTTAATCCGCGTCTATCCGGTCAGCTTGACCAAACAGATTGGCGTAGATTGAAGCAAGGCAAACGGATTTACCGTAAATCAGACCATGGCACTAATGTTTTAAATAAGCGTCAAGAAATGACCGATGTTTTAGTGCCTTATTTTTATAATGGCCAGCTTAAAGCAGTTATTTCAGTAGGGGCGTTAGTCGCCAATGTTCATGCTAGTATTAGTAAAATTGAGCGTAATTTATTCACTGCTTTGCTAATTTCAAGCATTGCAGCAATTATTTTGAGCTATTTGCTAGCTAAATATCAAGATGTTCGAATTAATCGTTTGCGTGGGGCCGCACACAAGGTGGCCAAAGGGGATTTTGATGTGCAGCTTGAAGCTAAAAGCCACGACGAATTAGATGATTTGGCTGTTGATTTTAACCACATGACCCAATCGTTACAAGCTTCTGAAGCAGAAATCAAACGGCAAGAGGAACGACGGCGGCAGTTTATGGCTGATGCAGCACATGAAATGCGTACACCGTTGACTACGATTAATGGGTTGTTAGAAGGCCTGCAGTATGATGCGATTCCAGCAGATATGCGCACAAAAAGCATTACATTGATGCAAAATGAAACTAAACGCTTGATTCGGATTGTCAATGAAAATCTTGATTATGAAAAAATCCGGACGAATCAAATAACGTTATCTAAACGTAACTTCAATGCGACTGAAGCTTTAAAAGATATGTTGATGCAGTTAACTAACAAAGCCGATGAAGCAGGTGACCAATTAACGCTTAAAGCAGAAGAGCATGTGCCGATTTACGCGGACTATGACCGTTTTGTTCAAATTATGTTTAATATTATTCAAAATGCGATTCAGTTTACACAAAAGGGACAAATTACCATTGCAGCTAAACGTGGTTATCACGAAACAATTTTACAAGTTGCTGATAACGGTATTGGCATGTCTAAAAAACAACTAAAAAATATTTGGGAACGTTACTATAAAGCAGATCCTTCCCGAAAGAATACGAAGTATGGGGAATCTGGATTAGGCTTAGCAATTGTTCACCAGCTCGTTCAACTTCATGGTGGGACGATTGATGTTTCTAGTGAGGAAAAAGTCGGCACGACATTTACCATTCATTTGCCGGATGAAACAGCAAGCCAAGTCCAAAAATAAATTTAAGTGTACGCAAGACCGTCCAAAAAAGGACTGCAACAACTATTTGTTGCAGTCCTTTTTGAGTGTTGAACCTTATTCGATCAATGTGTACCATCTAGCAGTTTTTGTCACCTTTTATTTGTCAATTAACTATTTAGACTTTTTTGATGAGCAGTAAAGAAGGGAATGTGAGTTAGACGGTTTTGCGTTTCGCTGGCAAGTAATTCAGTATTTGCCGTTAAAAAAATCAATGTACAATTTTCTGTTTTGACTAAACGATCTAGCGCTGTTAATAATGTTTGAACAGTTGTTGGTTTTTCTTGGGCTAAATTTGTATCAACGAGAATAAATTTTTTATCAATTAATAAATTACGGTAAAGTTGAACATAAAAGCGCTCACTGGCCGTCAAATCACGTGGGGATTTGTCGAAAAAATTAGTAGGGTGAGCAGCTTGCCAACGTTGCCAAGAGCGATTTTTCTTGGTGAAACCCCGGTTTAAATTGAGTAAAATATTTTCTTCAACACTTAAATAAGGCAGTAATGCAGCTTTTTGCGGTGTAATTAATCCGATTTGTTTGCTTAGGTGGTGCTGAGCAAATAAATTGAGATAATGCTGACAAATTTGTCGCCGTTGTTGTGCTGTAGGAACATAAATAAAATAAAGCTGTTTGGGGGCAAAGGCGGTTTGCCAACAATTTAAAAACTGGATTTGATTTTTAGTTGAATGAAAAGCAAACATCGCAAACTCCTTTACTAAAATCATTTTGCCATTTAATTTGCATTTTGTCGCTTGAGACGCCAGTTATAAACCATTGCACTGAGATAACTAATGATAAAAGTTAGTAACCCGCTACGCCAAGTTAAAGCCCAGAATAACCGGTTAAAATCGATTGTAAATAGGTTGCTATTAGTCCCTTGGTCAAAAAGCAATAAGTGACCATTGAAGGTAGTTAATTGATGGTGAAATAATTGATTAAATTGCGTCCAAGCAGTACCATGTTGCGTCAGTTGCAATGTTGTAAGTTTAGCCGGCAATTTTTGATTGAACCAATGTTGGCTAAGTAAAGCTAACTGATTGAGGTAAATTGTTTGACTAAATAACATGATAATGGCAATGATGCCAGCAGCTAAACTAAATAGGAGTAGATTTTCTAAAGCAAATTGTAAACTACTAGTCATACCATTTTGGCCTGCTAATTGGTAGGTATTAAATTCTGATTGACGTTGCCATAATGTAAGTGAGTTTAACATTAAAATGACCACTGCAAATCCCCAAAATAAAATGGTGAAGTAAATTTGGGCATCGTTAATGATAGTTTGGCGGACACGAACTAGTTGTTGCAATAAAGGCAGCCGGTCAATGAATTGTGCACTCCGGGCCAGACTGTTTAGTCGTTGTTCAAATAGACGTAGTGCTTGTCCTTGAATGTTGCGTAACAACAAAATCGTTAAACTGCTGATTAAAAAAAGGGCACTGATGATACTTAAAAAGATCCCATAGCGCCAATGATAGCGCAAACTGGCAATCACCCTCTGTAGGATCCGCATACTCTCACCTCACTACTAAGCTTAGTATAAAAAAAGAATTTGAAAATTGTGTGAAGTTCAGCAATTAAACTGGCTAAAATTAAATTAAACTTCTGTTAAAAGTAAAAAAGGGCTGTACCATAAGTCATGGTACAGTCCTTTTAACATGAACATGGTGCTAAATGGCGTGTGATTAGACGGCTAGTTATCAATTCACCCAATCAATGTTTGTGGTGTCCCGCATGACTAATTTAACTACTCATTAGTTAAACGGTAGCGTCAAGAATCTTGTGTAAATGAAATGCCTTCGTACATATAATATGTATC
>NZ_AYYI01000057.1 GCF_001436505.1 Loigolactobacillus rennini DSM 20253
CATAGTAAAACCCCTAACGTTGGATTTAGTTGTCCAACGTTAGGGGTTCACTTTAACCTGTTGCCTTTTTTGTTGACTATGCCCCTAAGCGGCGATCTAATAAACGCGATAGCCAAGATAATGTATAGCAAACAATAAAATATAAAACCGCTAACGCTAAAAACATCGGTAAAACATAATTTGTGTTTTGACCATAAATAATTTGTGCGTGGTACATTAATTCCGGCAGCATAATAATGGTTGCCAATGAGGTATCTTTAATTAAAGATACAAACTGGCTCACTAAAGGCGGGATCATTTTTTTAATGGCTTGTGGCAACACAACATGCTGCATGGCCTGCCAGTAAGTCATCCCATTACTGCGTGCAGCTTCCATTTGCCCAGGATCAACTGCTTGAATCCCGCTACGAATAATCTCTGCTACCATCGCTGATTCAAACACCGTCATGGCTAAAATCGCCGCTAAAATTACATCAGGTCGAATGCCAATATTAGGCAGCCCAAAAAATGTAAAGAATAAAATCAATAATAATGGTAAATTACGGATAATATCAATTACAAAACCAACAATAGCAGATAAATATTTGATCTTAATATAACGGAGTAAGCCTAACAAACCACCGATAATAAAGCTTAGAATAATCGCAACCACTGAAATTTCTACCGTGACCCACAGCCCTTCCAGAAGAAAACGAATATTGAGCCATGAATACGCTTGTGCAAAATTAGCCATCAGTTTTCCTCCTTAATTAAGCCCATTTCTTTTCTAGATAACGCATAAAATAACTAAGTGGTAACGTTAAAATGAGGTACAATAAACCAACTGCTAAATAAGTATTTGACGTATCAAAAGTTGTTGATGCGATCACATTTCCTTGATACATCAGATCAAAGCCTGCAACAAAGGCTAAAACAGAGGAATTTTTCACTAGATTGATAAATTGATTCCCTAATGGTGGAATCGTCATTTTAATTGCCTGCGGAAAAACAATGTGAACCATTGCCTGTGTGTAAGTTAGACCATTTGAACGAGCGGCTTCCATCTGTCCTAAATCAACTGCCTCAATACCAGCCCTGACAGTTTCTGCAATGAAAGCAGAGGTATAAATTGTTAAGCCAATCGTTCCTGCTGTAAAGCCACTAACCTTGCTGAAAAACATGGGAATGACGATGTAAAAAAACATGGTAATCACTAATAAGGGAATATTCCGAAAAATTTCAACGTAAATGCGGCCGACAATTCGCCAGCCTTTATGTTCACTTATTTCCAATAACGCAAAAACCACACCAATAATTAAGCTGCCAGCTAACGCAATGAGACTAGAAGCTAGAGTGAACAAAAAGCCTGACCAAAATGCTGGCCAATGATTAGCTAAAATTGAAAACATCTTTAGTCCCCTCCCTTATCAAAATCAGGAACTTGGCCAAACCATTTATTCAACAGTTGTTGATACTCACCGGTTTGTTTCATTTTTTCAACCGCTTGATTGATCGCTTGAGTAAATGGTTGTTGACCTTTATTAACGGCAACACCATAAGGTTCTTTAGTAAAGGTTCCACCGACAACCACATAATTAGGATTTTCTAATGACATACCATAAAGAATACCACTATCAGTAGTTAGCGCCTGCCCTTGTCCTGATTTCAACGCAGTAAATGCCTGGGCATAATCCGATAATTCCAAAACGCGCGCTTTAGGTGCGAATTTTTTGACCTTTTGCGCTGAAGTGGAACCTTGAACAGCCAAAATTTTAGCACCTTTATAATTCAAATCCTTAATGGTACGGATTGGACTACCTTTTTTAACTAAAATTGCCTGACCAGCATTAAAGTATGGCTTAGAAAAATCAACTTGTTTAGCTCGCTGTGGTGAAATGGACATAGTGGCAATAATAGCATCGATATTGCCGTTTTTTAACATGGGAATCCGTGTATTACTAGTAACTTGAACAAATTCAGCCTTACCGTTCTCACCTAAAATTTGCTTAGTAATCCCTTTAGCCATATCAATATCAAAACCTTCGATTTTACTAGTTTTAATGTTCATTAAACCAAATAAGCGGGTATCTGCTTTGACACCCCAAGTAATGGTCTGGGTTTGCTGACTAGCCTTTAAAACATCTTGTTTAGCTAAATTCTGTTTACCACAACCACTCATCAACAAAATTAACCCCATTAAGCAGACAAGTGGTAGTGCACGGTGAATTAATTTTTTCAATCTCCGTGCCTCCTTCATCAATGGTTAATAATTTTGCTTAAGAACTGACGCGCACGCTCCTCTTTTGGATGTGCAAAGAAGGTTTTAGTATCGTCATCTTCCAAAACTTCCCCATCCGCCATAAAAATTAACCGGTTGGCCACTTCTTGAGCAAAACCCATTTCATGGGTGACTACAATCATGGTCATCCCTTCTGCTGCGACTTTTTTCATGACATCCAAAACATCACCGATCATTTCTGGGTCTAAAGCCGAGGTAGGTTCATCAAACAACAAGGCCTTGGGCTTCATAGCCAAACTACGTGCAATTGCAACTCGCTGTTCCTGACCACCGGACAACATGCTCGGATATGAATGAGCTTTTTCGGCCAAGCCAACTAAACTTAATAATTTCATCGCTTCTTTTTCACTTTGCGCTTTATCTTCTTTAAGAACCAAACGCGGCCCTAATGTAATGTTATCTAACACTGTTTTGTTAGCATAAAGGTTAAAATGCTGAAAAACCATGCCAACTTCACGTCTGATCTTATTGATATCTGTTTTTTTATCTGCTAAATCAAAATTATTCACAATTAATTGGCCAGAAGAAATGGTATTTAAACCGTTCATCGTGCGTAACAAAGTGCTTTTACCAGAACCAGATGGTCCAATAATAACAACCACTTCGCCTTTATCAATTGTCAAATTAATCCGTTTTAGTGCGTGAAAATCGCCATAATATTTTTCAACATCATGAAATTCAATCATTGACATTAAGCTTCCCCCAAACTTTGCGTTTAGATAACAGCAACGCTCAGCTATCTACCCACCAATATGTGTAATAAAAAATACCATCAAAACCATAGCTTCAATTTTAATTTATTTTTAATCCATGCGCAACTTTATTTTACTTACTAATCAGCTTTTCCAATCAATATTCCAACAAAGCTCTAATGAAGTTCCCTCAATTCATGTGAGCGGTTTAATCCGTTGATTTCTATGTTTTTGCATCACAGCAAAGATTTCGTTATACTAACTTTAACCTGCACGACAAAGGAGCGCATTATGACATATCAGACCATTTTATTTGATTTTGATGGCACATTAGTTGACACAGAAAAATCTGTCTTAACTTCGTTACAAATCGTACTTGCCCGGTACGGTATTCATAAAACTTTTGCTGAATTAGAATTTAGCCTTGGTATTCCTGGTCTAAACGCCATGAAGCAATTAGGCGTTACCGATCCGGTTGCAGTGGGACGTGAATGGTCTGCAGAAGCTTTATTACATAAAAAAAGTGTCACCATTTTTCCTGGCATTACCAAATTAATTCAACAACTAAAGCAAACTGGCCATCAAATTGGAATTGTGACCTCAAAAAATGAAGCAGAGGTTCGCGATGAAATTGCCATTTATCCGTTTACTAAACAAATGGCAATCATTGTTAGCGCTAGTGACACTAAATTACACAAGCCAAAACCAGACCCACTTTTGTACGCCATCCAACAATTAAATAGTGATGCTGTTAATACGTTGTACATTGGTGACACAGAATATGATTTAAAGGCTGCTTTAGGTGCTGGTACTGGTTTTGCAGTAGCAGGATGGGGTGCACATGATCACGGCCAATTTAAACAAGCAACCTACTATTTACAGCAGCCGCAACAGTTACTAACACAACTAACTTTAAACTAAAATTTAATTACCATAATAAAAGACTGGAAAAATCCTTACGGAAATTGTCCAGTCTTTTTAGTAATTCAAACATTCAACTCGTTTTTAGCTAAATTAACTACGATGCCGTTGTGTCCGGGATAAATTTTCTGCCGGTGCTTTTTTTCGTCGCATTTCTGGATCAGTCGTCGGTTGTTCTGGCTTTTTAGGATCTTTGTAAGCCGCTTTAGCAGTAATTTGAAAATCATCGTTGCCAGAAACAAGCCCTGATCGTCCAGCGAGTTTATAAGGCCCACCAGTTAATTGTACATTGGCTAATACAATTCGATATTTAGCAGCAGCTTGACTAATTGGCATCAATCCAACTTCAGTAACTTCACCTAACGCCAAACTATCAATTGCATTGCGGCCACCATAGACTAGATAGTGACCATTTTGCTCTCGTAATTCATAAAACGGTAATGGTGCCGCATGTGAAAGGGCATAAACTGGCTGGCCACTGTTTTTAGCTAATCGGTAAATTTCACGTTCAGAACGACCAGCATAATCTAATTGCCAGTAATCACTAGCGACTAAATCATCCACTAATTGTTTAATGTGTTCAGCTTGAACAGCATCAGTAACAACCTTAGTTGGCAGTAGATTTTTCTCACGAAATAATCCAGGAGAGCGTAAAATATTTTGTGTAAATGCATAAAAGATTTCTGAATTGTATAGAA
>NZ_AYYI01000058.1 GCF_001436505.1 Loigolactobacillus rennini DSM 20253
CATAGTAAAACCCCTAACGTTGGATTTAGTTGTCCAACGTTAGGGGTTCACTTTACGATTCAAGCAGGAATTGCCCAGTTTTTTGTACAATTGGCTCATTTTTCATCTTATTTTCTGAAAATTATTGAATTTAAACTTACGAAAATGTCTTTTTTCTGGTAAAGTAATCCCTTGTGTTTAGAAATCAGGCTTGATTTACGGCATAACTTTTTAGAAAGGGGGATTTTTCGACATGAAAAATCTCGCAACGACAAAACGTCTGCCGATCATGGCTGGCCTGCTTATCGGTGGGTTTATTGGGATGTTTAGCGAAACGGCGCTCAATATTGCATTAGCGCCCTTAACAACAGAATTGCATGTTTCTACAGGAACGATTCAATGGTTAGTGATTGGTTATTTATTGATGGTCGGGATTTTATTACCACTTTCTGGTTTACTAACGCGGTGGTTTACCACCCGACAATTATTAATTTTTGCACTTTCAGATTTTATTGTAGGGGCTTTAATTGCAGCGTTATCCTCTTCATTTACATTTCTTTTTATTGGGCGGTTAATTCAAGGCATTGGAACAGGGATTTTACTACCGCTGATTTTCCTAGTGGCATTAGCGATTTATCCGTTAAATAAACGGGGCGCCGCAATGGGCTTAATCGGTTTGACCATTATGTTTGCTCCTGCTATTGGACCAACGGTGGCCGGCCTAATTTTAGGCGCGTTATCGTGGCAATATATTTTCTGGGCCATGATTCCGTTTTTGGTATTAGCGCTAATCATGACGCTGATTTTCACTAAAAATGTGATGCCGTTAACGCGGCCACATGTGGACATTTTATCAATTTTACTTTCAACCGTTGGCTTTGGTGGTGTTGTCCTCGGCATTAGCTTAGCTAGTGATAAAGGCTGGACTTCTACCATTGTTTTAGGAAGTTTGTTAGTGGGTATTGTGGCGTTAGCTTGGTTTATTCACCGGCAATTGAACTTAACGGAACCAATTTTAAATGTGAAGGCTTTTGCACTGAAGAACTTTTCGCTTGGAACTGGTTTAGTGATGATTGATTTCATGATTATCATGTCATCTATGTATTTATTGCCAATTTATTGGCAAAAAGGGTTGCTAGTTCCCGTAGCATTAACGGGAATGTTAATGTTACCCGGTGGATTAGTGAATGCGGTAGTTTCTTCAGTTTCTGGGCGCTTATACGATAGTTTTGGTGCACGGCGGCCAGCAATGCTCGGTTTCCTAGTTTCAATTATCGGTGCATTGTTATTATTCTTTGGTCAGTCAACTTCCAGCTATTGGTATGTGGTCTGTGCACACATTATTTTAATGATTGGAGCACCACTAGCGATGTCACCATCACAAACAGCGGGTTTAAATGCCTTACCAAAAGAACTATCCGCTGATGGTAGTAGTATCATGAATACCTTGCAACAGATCTGTGGTGCGATTGCAACCGCACTGGCGACAAGTTTATTGAGTGCTGGCGAAGCAGCTAGTGCAGCTACTGGTGCAGTTAAAGTTGTTAACGGAACGCACTTTGGTTTTATATTAACAGCCGGTTTAGCAATTTTAGGGTTTCTTTTAACCTTTGCACTACCGAAAAAACAAGTACAAACAAAATAAAAATACGTGTTGTCAGTGATAACATTAAATACCGGATCATTTGTTGAGCAAATGGTCCGGTATTTTAGTCGTTATACCATAATTCTTTTCATCATCACTTTTTGTTTTCTGCTATGATAAAGATATTAGGGTGAAAAAGAGGTAGGCAGATGGATAAAAATAAAGCGCTTGAAATATTACAAAACTTATTAAAAATACAATCTGTAAATGACCGTGAAGCTGAAGTAGCAGATTACATCAAACTGTTATTTGATGCGTACCCAGCCGCACAAGTAACAGAAGTAAATTATGCACCAGGACGTTCTAATTTAGTCATTACCATTCATGGAGAGCGACCTGGAAAAATGTTGGGGCTGGCTGGACATATGGATGTGGTATCACCGGGACGCATAGCAGCTTGGCGACACCCACCTTTTGCAGGTGAAATGGATCAGCAAAATATTTATGGACGTGGTGCCAGCGACATGAAAGGTGGTTTAGCAGCACTTATTTGTGTATTGCTTGATTTTCTAGCCAATAAACGTGCTTTTGCTGGGACAATTCGTTTGTTTGCAACGATTGGCGAAGAAACGGGAAATTATGGTGCTGCACAACTGACACAACAAGGTTTTGCGGATGATTTAGCTGCTCTAATCGTTGCTGAGCCCAGTCAGATGCAAGTGGAATTTACTCATCGCGGTGTGATTGATTACGAGCTCAATGCAAAAGGTAAGGCTGCTCATAGTGCAACACCAGATAGTGGTAATAATGCAATTGACCAATTATTTTGCTTTTATCAAGCCGTGACAAAATTAATGGCAACTAAAACAAAAATTGATCCGATTTTAGGACCGCTCTTACATAATGTGACCCAGATTGTCGGTGGGGAGCAAATTAATACAATTCCCGCACAAGCCCGCTTGTACGGAAATATCCGCACAACGCCACGATACCCTAATCGTGATATTATGGTGGAATTGCAATCGCTGGTGGCGGATTTAAACCAGCAGCCTAAAAATCAGTTAACGCTGCGGTTTCATTATCCTGAAAGACCATTGCCTGGTAATCCGCAAGCACCGTTTGTCCAGTTATTTAAACAAGTTGCCAGTCGTGCGTTAGGCCAAGAAGTTGCAGTGGTCGGTGATGGTGGTGCTACTGATGCTTCTGAGTTCATTCGCGCCGCACAAAAAATTCCGGTGGTGATTTTTGGCCCAGGGAACACCAGTGGACACCAAGTAAATGAATATTTGACAATTAATGACTATTTAGCCGCAATGACAATTTACCAGCAAGTTATCTTGCATTTTTTACGTTAAACGATTATGTCATTAAAATGAGCTGGACGGTTCATCTGTAATAAGCCTTGTCTTATTGTTTGCCAAGGTTTAATGCAATAATGAAACGTCCAGTTTTTATTTTACATTTAAAAATGAGATCACCTAAAAATTGCAACATTATTCTAGCAAAAGAAAGCGTTTGCTAGTGTGCAATTTTATTATACGCTATTAATGGTGGTCGCGAGGTGAATGCATCGTTATGAATGAACGCGAAATTGAAATTGTTCGCTTCATTTTAGCTAACAAAAAAACACATTATCGCGATATTGCTCACCACATGAAGTTATCCCAGCGAACTATTGCGAGTACACTTAATCACTTGGCAAATATTTTACCTCAGTTTGGGGTGACGTTAGTCCGACGTCCTAATGTTGGCATTTACATTGAAGGCAAAACACTACGCCTGCAACAAACATTACAGGCTGCTAAGTTAGGATTACCGCAATCTAAAAGTGAACGGCAACGCTACATTTTAGCTAAATTACTTTTAACCACCCGTTTTTATAAATTACAAGAATTAGCTGATGCATTATATGTCAGTCGTAGTACCGTAGAAAATGATCTTTTAGCGGTTCGCCAGTATTTAGCGACTTTACAAATTAAATTGCAGGTCAGTCACGCTGGTATTCGCGTTGTCGTGACGGAAAAGCAACGGCGACAAGCGATAAGTCAGTTCATCAATCGGTATTGGGGTCAAGATATTTACGCTCAACACAAACACGGGCAATTAGTCCGAACATTAAATTTACCACCCAAATTACAGCAATTATTTTCACAAAAAATTATTTCATTAGTATTAGCTTCATTGACAGAATTTATTGAAGCAAGTCAAATTTCATTTTCTGATTATGAATTTCAGTCGCTAGCCATTCATTTAATGATCGCTTTAGAGCGTATCCAAGATAATGCGACTATGGTAACCAAGAAAGACAGTCATCCAACAGCATTATTGGCGGAGACAAAAAAGCTGGTAACGATCTTAGAAAGAAGATTTCAGCATAAAATTCCACCTGAGGAACAGCATTATTTAAATTTGCATATTATTGCGGTTACGCAAAACCCAGTTACCTCAAAGCAAGAGCTTCCCAGTACGCAATTTAATGTCGCGAAAACATTGCAACCATTAATAAATTTTTTGCGTGCCAATTTGACAGCGCTTAAACCAGACCGAGAATTACTACATGGTTTAGCACTCCATTTAAATTCAGCGCTTAAGCGGCTCAAGCTGGGATTGAATATCTATAATCCGTATACACGCGAAATTCAACGAAATTTGCCGGAAGCTTTTGATGCAGCTGTGCAACTGCAAGCACGGTTGCAAGCACGCTATGCTGTGCAGTTAAATGACGATGAACTTGCCTTTATTGCATTACACTTTGAATCTTTTTACGAACGACACCGGACACAACAGCGATTACGGGTAGTGGTGGTCTGCAGTAGTGGTATTGGCACATCACAGTTGCTTGCACAACGCCTAGCAATGAATTTTAACCATAAGCTTGAGATTTTTCAGATTACTAAGGTGAGTGCCTTGTTTACTACGCAAGTGACGGTTGATTTTGTTATTAGTACAATCCCCATCAGTCATTTGGCAAAACCAGTAATTGTGGTGAGTCCACTACTCAATCAACGTGATATTACGCGTATTCAAAGAGAAATTGAACAATTACGACAGACAAAAAAACCTTTAAATACATTTTTTCATCTGTTACGACCTGATCTGGTATTTAAGGTGGCTGCGGCTGGTGGTTATCGCCAAGTTATTACAAAAATTGCCCATCAACTTTTTGTTAATGGCTACATCACAGATCAGGAAAAAGTCATCCAAGCCGCAATTTCCCGGGAAAAGTTAGCTAGTACAGCGCTGGACCAATTTGCATTACCCCATGTCAGTCCAAACTTAATCAAACGACCTGCCATTGTTTTATTAGTTAGCCAACAACCAATTAACTGGTTGGGTGACCAACAAGTTCATTTTGTTTTCTTTATGGCGCTCAATTCAACCGTTCACCAATCGCTCAGAGAGATTTACCGTTTAATCAATCAAATTATTGATGACCATCAATTGGCTAAACGCTTGTTGCAAGTTGAAAAAGCGCCACAACTGATTCAAGTTTTAAATGATTGGCAAGAAAGTCAGAGGAGGAATTTTGATTGAAAGAATTTGATTTACAGAATATTTTTACAGACGTCACGGTGACGGGTAATAAAAATGCCGCTTTACAAAAAATGGCGGAATTGTTTGCCAGTAAGAACCAACTGGACGCTAAAGCACTGTTAAAAGGATTTGAGGCTCGGGAACAGGAAAGTACCACTGGCTTTGGTTCCGGTGTTGCAATTCCACACACTAAAATTGCGGGCTTAAAACAGCCGTTAGTGGGGATGACAACTTTTACGCAGCCCATTAATTGGGAATCCTTGGATGAGCAACCTGTTACCATTGCGATTGCATTGTTAATGCCGATTGCCGATTCAAGTAAAGCGCATTTGTCGGTCTTGGCTAAGTTTGCGCGAAAATTGATGGACGAACAGTTTGTCGCTGATTTACAAGCTGCTAGACATCAAGCACAATCTCTTTACCAAGTTGTCACCGCTGCCATTGATTTTGATTGAACTAGTAATTTAAAGAAAGGTCGTGACCAGATAATGGCAAGTTTTGTTGGAATTACAAAATGTCCAGTGGGTGTTGCCCACACGTATATGGCCGCCGAAAAATTGCAAAAAGCAGGTGAAGCGAAAGGTTACCAAGTCAAAGTTGAAACTCAGGGCGCACAAGGAAATGAAAATGAGCTAACCGAAGCAGATATTCGTGCTGCAGATTTTGTGGTGTTGGCGATTGATGTTTCCATTGACGGCATGCAACGTTTTGTTGGCAAGAAGGTAGTATTTGCGACGACAGCAGCTGCAATTAAAGATTCAACTACATTGATTGAACGGGCACAAAATGCTGATGTTTATACAGGTTCTAAGAAAAAAGCTGGAGAAGAAGATGAAGGGGAAGAAGTTGAAAAACCGCAGCGCAAGCAAAGTCCAGTTGTGCAACAGTTATTAAATGGGGTTTCTCACATGATTCCCTTCGTTGTTGTCGGTGGTTTATTTATTGCGTTGTCAATTGCAATCGGTGGTCATCCGACTAAAAGTGGGATGGTGATTCCTGAAAACACTATCTGGAATTCGATGAACCAGATTGGGACGCTAGGGTTTACCTTGATGATTCCAATTTTAGCCGGTTACATTGCCCATGCAATTTCAGGCAGGGCGGCGTTGGCGCCAGCTATGATTAGTGCCATGGTGGCCAATAGTCCAGACATTTTGGGGACAAAAGCTGGTACTGGTTTCTTAGGTGCTATCGCCGTTGGTTTTGCGGCTGGTTATTTGGTTAAATGGTTCAATAGTTGGAAAATCCCCCAGAGCTTACGGCCGGTAATGCCAATTTTTGTGATTCCATTGCTGGGAACTGCAGTTATTACCGCTGCTTTTATCTTAGTTCTAGGCGGACCGATTTCTTGGTTAATGACAGCACTGAATAATTTATTAAGTGCTTTAGCGAAAAATCCATCTACTAGCATTATTTTAGGTCTAGTAATTGGTGCGATGGTGGCCGTCGATATGGGTGGTCCAGTCAATAAAGTGGCGTTCCTATTCGGGGTTGCTTCCATTACAGCTAATCACCCGCAAATTATGGGTGCAGTTGCTTGTGCCGTTGCGGTACCGCCACTATCAGTTGGCCTGGCTACCTTCATCCGGCGTGATTTGAACACAGCAGAAGAAAGACAAGCTGGTGTTGCAGCGATTTTGATGGGCTTAATTGGGATTACAGAAGGGGCCATTCCTTTTGCTACTGCTAATCCGAAGCATGTTTTCCCAAGCATTATCGCTGGTTCTGCCGTTGCCAGTGCGATTGGCAGCTTCTTAGGCATTACTGATGTGGTTCCTCATGGTGGTCCAATTGTCGGTGTACTTGGTGCAACTAACCATCTCGGCCTGTTCTTACTTGCAATTTTAGCCGGTGTCGCAGTTTCTGTTTTGCTGTTGGCTTTTTTCAAGATTCGGCGGGCAAAGCGTGAGAAAGTAGTAGCTTAAGTTATTGAAGCGATAAAAACTGTGCGTATCAGCACAGTTTTTTTGTTAACAATAGCGCGTATCCATAACACTACCTGATGGGAAAGTGTTTTAGGATCGCATTCGTAAGCAAAAAGCGGCTGCAACAATCAGGATTCCTGATTGTTGCAGCCGCTATTTTTGGGTCTAGAATTTTTGGTGTTGGAAAGTATTTCCATTCCAAAAGTACTAGGC
>NZ_AYYI01000059.1 GCF_001436505.1 Loigolactobacillus rennini DSM 20253
CATAGTAAAACCCCTAACGTTGGATTTAGTTGTCCAACGTTAGGGGTTCACTTTATTACTGCTTTTTTGTGATAGCAATGTTTGATTACAATAAACGTGGTGGCGCAAGCAATTGTTTGCGTTTGCCATGTTTCAACTCGGCGGTCTGTGCCATAGTTGAATGGTCAACGGCTGGAACATCAAAGATTTTCGGCACGAAAATCACTCTTATTTGTAGAAGCGTAGCGACAGGCTAATCCTCGACAATTACCCGCTTGCGCCACCACTTTCTTTTTATCTCATCGCTTTGCGGTAGCCTGCTGCTTGGGCTTGTGCTTCTGTGTTGAAGTATTGCGCATTTGCTGCATTCATTTTGTAGCCCGCTTGTCCAGGAACGTGGTAAATTTTGCTATTCACGTTACCGACAATTTTTCCTTGACTTGCTGTGTTGATTTTTCCGTCGTTTTCTGTGCTTCTTTGTTCAGTGGCGTTGCTGGTGTTTTGTTGGCTAGTGGCCGTTGTACTGTTTGGTTGTTCGCTAGCACCGATTTGGCTGGTACCGTCTGCATAATTAATTTTGACACCATCTTCAATGTTAAAAATGTAAACGTTGAATTTTAAGCCAGCGTGCTTAACAGATTCGGCTTGCAGATGAACGCCGCGAGCAACTAGTTCCGTGTCTTTAAAAACGGGCGTCACTTGGTAGCGTACGTAATCTTTGGGGTGATTTTTTAAATAATAAGCAATATCATCTTCAAAACGTAGCATTTCAGGACTATTTAGGGAACGAGTACCGGTAATCAGGTTTTTCGGATTATTATTTTGACCACTCAGTTGAAAACCGATTAAGTGGGAACGGTTGTACAAATAGCCGCTTTTAAGCTTCTTATTGTGCCAGCCAGTAGGATCAACTGTTAGAGGTTCTCGCTTTTCTGTTGGCATCATCTTTTTATTTAATAGGGCATTGGCTACCACTGGCCGGTTGTAACGGTCTAAATGGCGGTATTTTTGCCAAGCACCTTGATTAGTTTTTAGATTTGCTTTGGTAAAAGTAGGTTGGTTATCGTTAATTTCAACCGTTTGGGTGCCGTCGTAATTCAGTTTAAGTAATTGCTGGTTCTGCTTAACCCGCTGGGATTTGCTGCCCACTTGCTTTTTAGTGATTTTGGCCGCTTCAGCCTGCCAACTAGTGGGTTGGGTGATAGATTGCGTAGGGCCTAGGCCCATAAAAGTAACTGCCAAGAAAGCAACTAAAGTATGTAAGAAAATGTTAGCTTTCCCAGTTTGTTTGTGTTGCCACATAAGTCATCCTCCTCGATTTATCTTTTCATAGCATAACATAATATTAAAAAAGCATTTGTAATTAAAATGCGTAGCCGATTTTTGCCCATGAAAAAAGCAGCCACTAACTGTAGTTGAGTGTGGCTGCTGTGCGGAAGTTTTAAATGAATGTGTGCCTTAAATCGGCACTGTTTAAACAAGTCAAAACTTGCCAACTTCCAATAAGGTCTGGCACCTTGTGACTTAGTTTACCATAACTTACCAGATATTGACACGTTTTTCTGGTGCCAGATACATTTTATCGCCAGGCTTAACGTTAAAGGTGGTGTAAAAGTCGGTTAAATTCTGCACTTGGACGTTAGCCCGTAACTTAGCAGGAGCATGAACGTCGATGGCTAATAAGAGTTTCAAGTATTCTGGCTGTGCTTTAGTCCGCCAAATTTTAGCCCAATTCGTGAAGAAAGCCTTCAAATCAACATCTTTTTCACTTTTAGCGGCCTCTAACGCACAACTGAGGCCACCAGCATCCGCAATATTTTCTGAAACTGTCAATTTACCATTAACTTGACTGCCAGCAAACGGTAACCCGTTAAATTCTGTGACCATGGTTTGGGCTAATTTTTTGAAATGAGCCGTGTCACTTTCAGTCCACCAGTTATGCAAGTTGCCAAATTCATCAAATAGTGCGCCATTATTGTCAAAAGCGTGCGATACTTCATGGGCGATCACTGCGCCAATGCCACCAAAGTTTGCACTCGCGGATTGTTTTAAACTATAAAACGGCGCTTGTAAAATGGCAGCCGGGAAAACGATAATGTTGCGGAATGGGTGGTAGTAAGCATTAACTGTATTGGCGCTCATTTCCCATTCAGTCCGAACTACTGGTTGATTCCATTTACTAAAACGGTCGACAATGGTTAAATGGGCAAAATGTAATGCATTAACCAGCAAACTGGCGTTAGAATCAACTTTAAACTGTTTGAATAGTGGTTTAATTTGATCCGGGTAGCCCACTTGAATGCCTAGGTGTTCCAGTTTGACAATTGCCTGTTTCCGGGTATTGGCGGATAACCAATCATTTTGTTGCAACCGTTTTTTATAAACGGCAATCATTTTAACTACCATATTGTGGACGTCTTGCTTAGCCTTGGGACCGAAGTAACGTCGACCATAGTAGTCACCAACTACTTGATCGAATTGCCCGGCTGCAAGATAATAGGCACTTTTTTGCTGGCTCATTGCTTCTTTACTGCCTGAAAGTGCACGGCCATAACTTCCGCTAGTAATGCGCAGATCATTACTTAAATAGCCAGTTAATCCGCGGACGATGTTGACGATTAGCCAGCTTTTAAGTTGTGGAAAGTTTTCTGCGGTGACAAGTTGGTCAAAAGCAGCAAAGAATTTAGGCTGTGTTACAATGATTTTTTCTGGTTTTGCACCGATTAAAGCAGGAATCAAACTTGCAAAGTCAATTTCTTTACTGTGGCTAGTAAATTCTGCAAAGCTTTGCGGATTGTACATTTTGCTGTAATCTGCAGCTTCTTCTGCACTTTTAACGTGGGAAACTAATTGTGCATCAAAAGCGATGGCTTGGCTTAGAATTTGTTGTGCATCGGGTTTAGAATAGCCAACCTTAGTTAATAATTGCTGCATCATTTGTTTGAAAACGGCCATTAATTGGGGACCATTTTGATTATCTTTTGCGTAATAGGTTTTATCAGGTAAAAACAAACCTGGTGCGTCAGCAAATAAAGCATTGACTTTAGTGTTTTTCATATCTGCATCGACATCTAGATCAAACGGTGCCGGTAAACCGGCCAATAACCAATCTTTAAGTTGGGCTTGCCAGTCTGCTAAGCTTTTAATGTTAGCCAGTCGTTTTAAGTAAGGTTGGAGCGGCTTTGCGCCCGCTGCATCCCGTTGCTTAAAATCAGCGGCTAACTGGTAGTACTTTAGAAATTCTATTAGTAAAGAATTATCTGGCTTCTTGTCGCCGGCTTCCATGGCAGCAAAATCTGTCATTAGTGTTTTTTCAATGTTTTCCACTAAGACTTGAAAACCACCAGTAGCGGGTCGATCAGCTGGAATTTTTGCTGTTTTGAGCCAATCAGCGTTGATGGCTTCGTAAAAATCATCTTGTAGCCGTGGCGTTTGGGAGCTTTTTCCGCCTGCTGTGCCTGCGCTAAACTGTACTTGTTTCATTCAAACACCTCATCTTATGAATTATATTCATCATAACACTAACCGGCATTTAACAGGGAAAAGGCGTTTTAGCATTTATAGGTAGTGATTGTTCATGCAAATTGACTGGTTAGCTTAATTGTTGAATTGACAGCGACTAGTTCAGCTAGGTATGATGGAGTAAATTTATTTGGAGGATTAAATGATGCAGTTAAGGCGAGTAAAATGGCTGTTGCTTCTTTTGGTGGGATTGTTATTAATTCCACTGCAATCTGGGCAAGCAGCTAGTAAGCGTGTGAAAACATTGCAAGCGCCATTAGCAGGAAAAATTGAAGCTTATCCTTACCGCGGTAATACATACCACATCCCTGCAGTCTATCTACAGTACCGGCACCGGCAATTAGCACTACTGACAGTCAGTCATGATCATAAGGGACATGTCATGGTGGTGAGTTATATCGGTGCTGGTAAAGAAACGCCCAAAACTTATCGGTTTAATGGGCAACTGCGATATTTTGCCAGTCTTTATCCCAAAAAAGCATTTATGACCGCTTATTTAAAAAGTCGGGCACAAAAGCAAGATTATTTAACTAATATTATTACTGCGGCAACACAGACACAACCAGTGGTCAATCCACAGAAAAAATCGGTGCAATTTAGTACAGTTCCGGTATTGTATCAATTTGACGGGATGAATAAGACTACTGGGCACCCAGTGCGTAAGCAAAACTTGACACGTTATCGGCAAACTAAGCAACTAGCAATGACGACTTCAAAATTGAATGCCCCGCAAGTCGCGATGATAAATCAAAGTGGGCAACGGGCAAGCTTGCCTTATCAAACAGCAGATACTCGCCAATTGACTGTTGATCCTTTGGGGATTTTTCAGTTGGCAAACTAATGGTGATCGGCTGGCAGCACTGTGAATGCATAGGCTTGTTTTTTAAAATAAAACAGTTATGCTAATCTTAGATAAATTTCAGAAAGCAGGTATTTTAGTCATGAAGAAACGCTATCGCTGGCTGTTATTAGGGGTTGTCCTAATTGGAATCTGTTTGCGGATGCCGATGACAGCAGTTCCGCCATTGTTAGACAATATCCAACAAAGTTTTCAATTAGCTCCCAGCTTGCTGGGCAGTTTAACTACGATTCCGTTACTGTGTTTCGCCGTTTTATCTCCCTTTGTACCGCGCTTAGCCCGTTATTTGGGTAATGAAGCGGCAATTTTTGTCGCACTAGTATTGTTAACCATTGGTGAATTTGTCCGGACTTTTACTGCTAATTGGTTACTGATCGGAACTTTATTGCTAGGGATTGCGATTGCCATTACCAACGTATTGGTCCCAGCGGTAATTGCTGATCATTTTCCCAAAAAAATTGGAAGTGTAACCAGTGCCTACACATTTTCGATGACGTTATTCAGTGCGATTGGCGCTGGTGCTAGTGCGCCGTTAGCACAAAAAATCGGTTGGCAACCAGCTTTGCAAAGTTTGGCGTTTCTAACCGGTGTTATTCTGCTATTTTGGTTGCCTAACTTAAAATTAAACCACCGTCTAATTGAAGCTCCTGATGCAAAAAAGGCCAATACGCGCTCAGTTTGGCGTGTACGTGGTGCATGGTTAATGACTTTGATGATGGGGATTCAATCGCTATTATTTTATACAGTATTAACTTGGTTACCGAAAATTATGTCTAGCCGTAGTGTTCCTACCACAACTTCCGGTTTGATGCTGGGGTTATTTCAATTAGCTGCATTACCAGCTGCTTATTTAATTCCAAATTGGGCTGCTAAAGCAAAACGGCAACGGAATTTGATTTTAGTTTTATGTACCACATTCATCATTGGGCTGGCTGGTTTATTGATTCCTAGTCGCTCTTTATGGTATCTGGGGATTTTATGTGTCTTGTTGGGCTTAGCTAGTACCGGAGCTTTTGGTTTATGCATGACGTTGTTTAGTCTGAAAACATCAACGGCAGCAGAGACCGCTGCAATTTCTGGAATGGCGCAGTCCGCAGGTTATCTATTAGCGGCTGTAGGGCCCGTTTCTTTTGGCATGATCTATGGCGTTTTACATTCTTGGACCCTGTTATTGATTTTATTAATTATCGCCGTCGTTATCATGTTACTGTCAAGTTTAGCCATCGAACGTCGTAAAACATTTTTTGATTAGTCATAGCTAAAAAGATGAATACGAGTAAGTTTAAGCAGCGTCTGGTTCACTTTCGTGGATTAGTCGCTGCTTAAATTATTGTAGATTAATAGCAAAAGTGGCTTATTTTTGTGAGTACAGCGGTACCATGGTAAAATGTGGAAGACGAGTTTAAGAAGGGCTAGGGGGTTAGGTCATGCGAAGTAGGCGCTGTTGGGCAATTTTAATTGCCGTTATCTTTTTTAGCTTGTTTGGCTGGATGCAAGTCACTCACGCTAAAAGTTATCAAATCAAAAATTATGCAGTGCAAGTTAACATTACTAAAGCAGGTAATGCGCAAGTCACGCAAAAAATCGCTTATCAATTTGATGGTGATTTTAATGGTGTGTTTTATCGGCAAGATTTAAAAGGGGTTCAGGGATTACAGCATCCGGAAGTCGCAGTGGTTGATAAAAACGGCCAGCAACGGCAACTAACTGCTAGTGCCAATGAAGCAAGCGGCACCTATACATTTAGTCAAGACGCCGATCAAGCACGCTTTAAAGTATTTTATCCAATTCGGAATGCGGCGGCTACGTTTATTTATCGTTATCAGTTAAGTGGTGCGGTGACTAATTATTTAGATACAGCTGAACTTAATTGGAAAGTGATTGGTACCGGCTGGGATGTGCCGTTAAAAAATGTCCGCATTACCATTCAATTACCACAACAGCCGGTTAACCAGCTACAGGCGTGGACACATGGCCCGCTAGCTGGCACCACGAAAGTGACAAGGCAGGCTGGAAAAGTAACCATCGCATTAGCTAAAAATCCGGCTAATACTTTTGTTGAAACGCACTTGCTGTTTCCAACTGCTGTCACTGCAGCTAATCAAAATGTGCAGCGGCAAAAACGCAAGCAAGCAGTGCAAAAACAAGAAGCAAAGCTGGCTGAACAAGCTAATGCTAAACGGCGGCGGGCCCGGTTGATTCCCAGTGTGATTGCAGTTGCCAGCCTAATTTTAGGGGGTGTCATTTTGATTTGGCATCTCGATTGGCTGCAGCACCACCCTGCAGAACGTTATCCGGCACCAGCACCAATTAAGCACTGGTATGAGCTGCCAGATTATCCGCCAGCAGTTGCACAACGTTTATTGAAAAAGACTGGTCCAGATAAAAAGGCTTTTACTGCCACGCTACTTGACCTTGCCGTGGCTAAAAAATTAGCCATTACGTCAGTAAAAATTGGCCGTCAAACAACGTTTAATTTAAAACCTAGTGCAGACTTTAAGCCTAAGCAAAAGCTATTTAAGTTGTTATTTGAAAAAATACCCCAGAAAAAAGAACAAGGGCTTAACTTACTTGAAATTAAAACGTATGCGCAACGGGATACTAGCGGTCAATTAAGTGATGCTTATCAGGATTGGGTGTTGCGCACGCGCGGGGCAACGGATGCACTGCGTTATGAAAATGTGACGAATAATCAAATTCGTGGCCATGCTTGGGCAGTGACAATTGTCAGCACGTTGTTAGCTATAGGCGCGAGTGTTGCTTTGTACTTTGGCTTCCCGGCTATTCGCCTACCTTTATGGAGTTTGGCTGGCATTATGCTGGTAGCAAGCTGGGTTTTATTAGTATTGAAGGTTTGGCAATTACCGCGCTATACTAAATTAGGCGCCCAAAAAATCAATGAACTTCGTGGTTTTAAACAAATGTTAGAAGATGTGGGCCATTTTGATATGGCACAAGTTGGTGATTTGATTTTGTGGGATCGGATTTTACCTTATGCAGTAGCATTTGGTTCTGCCGATAAAGTAGTGGCTGCGCTAAAAGTTAACTTTAGCCAAGCACAACTTGCTGAGTCATTGCCAATTAATTATCCGTTATTTATTTACGGCCACGGCGGTCTGAACACATTGAATTTTGGAGAAGCTTTTACTTCCAGCTTTGGCAGTAGTTTAGCCACTAGCCATAGTTTTAATTCTAGTGTCAGCGGTTCAGGCGGCGGCTTTTCTGGTGGCAGCTCTGGTGGCTTTGGCGGTGGTTCCGGTGGTGGGGCCTTTTAAGCTTGGTGTAAACTAGGCAAATGTCGTTCAATAAAAGTTGCCGGCACAAGGACTTTTTTAACTTCTTTTTCAAAAAGCAAGCTAAAGGCAATGCTACCGATATCGTTTAGGTGATTATCGATTGT
Source organism: Loigolactobacillus rennini DSM 20253 (assembly GCF_001436505.1). GTDB lineage: Bacteria > Bacillota > Bacilli > Lactobacillales > Lactobacillaceae > Loigolactobacillus > Loigolactobacillus rennini. Next base: position 7,761 of record NZ_AYYI01000059.1, read on the forward strand.
GGAAAAATTTAATAATTGGCTGATTAATTCATTGTCTTGGCCAATTAAGGTCAGCTGACGTTGGTGGTGCTGACAATATTGGTAAACGCCGGCTGCAATTTCATCGCTATTAGCTAGGATTGCTTCTAATCCTGGCTCAGCCGCTAAAAATTCACCTGCAGCAGTTGCACCATCAAATGGTGTTAATGCGTCACGGAAAAGTAATTCGTCTTTAAGCGGCAGTCCAAAAACACGCTGATAGGCACGGATGGTGGCTTGTGCGCTGGCACTGACATATTCGTTGCGGCTAACTGTTACGCCAATTTTACGGTAACCTTTAGCTTTTAATCGTTGAAAGGTTTTTTGAAAAGAATTTTCCCGATTTTTATAAGCACAAGATAGCGGGTAATGCCGGGTGTTTTCGCAACAAACAATCGGACCATAGTCAGCATATTGCATGATAAAATCAAAGGAATTGCTCCGAGATGTAAAAATTAAACCGTCGAAAGCATGGGCTCGTAACTCTTCTAGACGATCAACTTCAACATGTCGATTATAATTAGTGGGTAATAAAACAACTTCGTAGCCAGCACTTAAGGCGGCTGCCGAAATGCTATTTACTAAGCGGTGAAAGAATGGGTGGTTAGCGGAAGGTAGGATCAAACCAATCCGATGGGTGCGGCCGCTGCTGAGTTCACGGGCAATGTGATTTGGCCGGTAATCTAATTTTTTAACAGCAGCCATGATTTTTGCTTTTGTCTCTGGTGCAACGTAGCCTGAGTGATTGATGGCGCGCGATACGGTTGAAATTGAGTGTCCAGTTAAACGGGCAATGTCCCGGATGGTAGCCATAGTAAACAGCCTCCTTAATAGCTATTAGCCTAAGTATAACCACTTTAACTTTGGAAAAAAAGTGCCTGCTTTAAGCTTCATTTAAGGTCAGCCGGTTATTGTATAACCATACCCCAAATCCCCAACCTCATTTAATATTTCACTGAAGCAAAGAAACCCGCATCAAAGCGATGCGGGTTTCTTTTTACTTTGAATTAAACTTGTTGGACTTTTTGCTGCAATAAAGCGTAAATTCGCTTAACGTCTTTAGTTGTGCCCCGTAATTCATAATCAGCTAAGAAAGGAAAACCAAATTCTTGTGCATAGCGTTTGGCTGTTAGACAATATTGCTCGTTAAAGTTACGATTACCAGAACCGATAACGCCTAAACAAAATTCTCGGTTGCGGTGATAGCCAATGTATTCACCTAAAACATTGGTCATCAGTTCTTTGACGCCGTTATCGACGCCATTGCCACCATCTAAATAAGTGGGAACAAAAGCAAAATAAGGTTGTGTTTCATCCATTAAAGGAGATGCTTCAGAGATTTCTTTTAAATGGATCAAAGGTTGGTCCGCCGCTTGTTGATGCTGATCTTCTGCATAATCTTGCAGGTCTTCTACAAAAGCGCGTGTGTTGCCAGAAATTGAAATGTATAAAATGTTGATGGTAGTTGCCATGTCATTGCCTCGCTTCCATTATCAAATGCGTACATTCATGTTAGCACAAAATATGGGGGCTATAAAGCTGGGTTGATACAGGATTTAGTAGCTTAAAAGTGCAATCTAGCGATAATGTCAGCAATTAATTTTGCTTGGAAATAACATTAATCTTTTTTAACTGAAAAATCATCATTTTTTACTTGCATTCATTGGGGAGACGCTGTAATATATGCGCTATGTTATAGCCAGATGAGATGGAGGAATCGAAATGGACATTAAAGTAGGCAAGACTGTACAGTGCAAAGCAAACGGTAACATGGAAGCTGATTTTGCCGGAATTGTCGAAAAAGTTTACGAAAATTCTGCCTTAGTTGCCATTACGGATTACGATACCAAAACTGACCGAATGAACATTCAAGACTTACAAAATAAAACGGTGGTTAGCTTGAGTAAAATGAAATTAAAACCACGTGCCACAAAAGGTGCTTAGCGAATAAACATTAAAACACCCCAGCGATTTATGATTGAATCAGCTGGGGTGTTTTTTAAAAGCTAACGGCTACTGCATGCGGTCGTTTAGCGCATCAACTGCTTTAGTCGACCCTACCACCGAAATCTCATCGTTGAGCCGAACCACGTCGTTGCCGGCAGGGGAGACGGTTACTTTATCACCATGCTGGATGGCAATGACGGTTAAGCCAAAATGCTGGTGGAAGTTTAGATCCATTAAACTTTTGCCCACAAATTCAGAACTGGTAATTTTAATTTCAGCTAGGGTAACATCATCATTTAAGGCTAAGTAGTTTAAAATATTTGGCGAGAGTAAATGGTGCGCTACTCGTTCTCCCATATCTCGCTCGGGGTGGACGACATGATCAGCCCCGATACGGGTGAGCACCCGGGCATGGGTGTCGTTTTCCGCTTTAGCGGTAACATCAGGAACACCTAATTCTTTTACCACTAAGGTAACTAAAATGCTAGCCTGAATGTTTTTACCAATCGCGATGACGACATGGTCAAATTTACCGATTTCCAGTGAACGCATGGTGTCTTCATCTTGACCGTCTGCCACAATGGCCTGTGTCGCCGTATTGACTAAATGATTCACTCGTTCTTCGTTAACATCGATGGCAAGCACTTCTTGTCCTTCAGAAGCGAGTACACGACAAATACTGCTGCCAAAGCGGCCTAAGCCAATCACAGCAAAATTTTGTTTCATCTTTCTTCCTCCTTAACCGATCATGACATTTTCTGCCGGGTAACGGTAACCCTTTTGCGGATGGTTGGCGTTTAAAACGGTGAACATCACGGTATAAATTCCAACTCTACCTAAAAACATCAGTAGCATGATGATTAGTTTGCCGATGACGGTTAAATGGGGAGTAAGTCCCATTGACATTCCGGCGGTGCTAAAAGCAGAAATCACTTCAAAGATCACGTATTCGAGACCGTATTTTTCCGGAATGGTTTCCGTCGCTGTCAAAATCATGGTGGCGGTAACCACCAACACTAAACTGATAAAAACCAGCATCAATGCCCGCTGGATGTTGCGCTCAGTAAAACGACGGTGGCCAAATTCAACATCTTGGTTACCCCGTAAAATCGCCCAACTTTGTAAAGTGAGCAGCCCTAAAGTGGTGGTTTTAATTCCTCCTGCTGTCGAACCGGGAGTGCCACCGATAAACATCAAAACAATGGTCAGTAAAATCCCAGCAATGGAAAGTTGACTGTAAGGTACAGTGGTAATCCCCGCCGTCCTAGGCGTAACCGCGAGGAAAAAAGTACTGACAAGGCGGTTAAAGCCGCCTGTATTCGGAGCAATTACTGCCAAATTATCTTCGGTTAACAAGAACAACAAAAAAGCGCCTAATAACAAAACGCCTGAGGTGCTTAAAGCTAGTTTAGTGTGTAAAGATAAGCGATTTCGCCGCTTATAAAGTAATAGATCCCGCCAAACTAAAAAGCCTAACCCACCAGCAATAATTAGCGCACTGACAATTAATATTAAGTAGGGGTCATTTTGCTGACTTTCCAGACTATTGCCAAATAAATCAAAACCCGCATTACAAAATGCAGAAACAGCGTGAAATAGACTCATAAAAAAGCCGTGAGTGAAACCATAGCGTGGATAAAAATCCACAAATAATAAGGCTGCACCTAAACTTTGAATAATAAGTGATAAGCCGATGACATATTTCAGCACACTGCCGACATCGGCAAGCTTTTCAAAATTAAGTGATTCTTTAATTAGTAAGCGTGTCGTCAAGTCGACTTTGCGCTTTAATAATACAAAAGGCAGCACGCTAAAAGTCATGAAGCCTAGACCACCGATTTCAACTAACATGATAATAATGCTTTGCCCAAAAAAAGACCAATGGGCTGCTGTGTTAACCGTGGTTAAACCGGTAATGCAAGTTGCTGAAGTCGCCGTAAACAACGCATCAATAAAAGGTGTGGTTTGGTGGCTGCGGGTTGCGCTGGGAAGCATTAACAAGATGCTACCAAGTACAATGAAGAATAAAAAACCTAGGGTTAAAATTGCCGGTATAAAGTGAACCCCTAACGTTGGACAACTAAATCCAACGTTAGGGGTTTTACTAT
>NZ_AYYI01000060.1 GCF_001436505.1 Loigolactobacillus rennini DSM 20253
ACCTTTATGGGTTTTTCTGTCCACTAATATGTTCAACTTAAATTTTACAATCTACCGTGTACATTTAATAGTAAGCAGTAAATAACTGACCGTGTTGATTTATGTTTTACAGATTATTTCCAATACAAAAAGCGTGTTCTAAACTTCTCGGTTTTTGAGAAGTTTAGAACACGCTTTTCCTTTTTCAGTTTATGCGGCAAACGTCGTCGCCTGGGTCTCATTATTGTCTTTCCGTTGGCCCATATTTTGCTGTCTTCGATAATTCCATGGCAAATAAGCCCCCAACTCTTCCGATTTTGGAAATGCTGGCAGAATCGTTGAAGCTTTTAATAAATCCGTCAAATATTGACGCGGATCTATATGATTGGCCTTGGCGCTTTCAATAAACGTCATCCAAATAGCGGTTGCTTCAGCGCCTTGCGTACTTGTGCTGAATAACCAGTTTTTTCGCCCAATCACCAGACTCTTCATGTTACGCTCAGCCGCATTATTGCTCCAATCAATGACGCCATCATTGATAATCCGGTCGAGATACGGCCGCTGCTTTTGAGCATAGACGATGGCCTTGCCTAGACGAGACTGTGGTAAGACCTCGGTACGATCAATCAGGCGCCAAAAGCGTTTGAGAACTTTTCTCAAGCGACTACGACGTCGCCGTCGACGTACTCGTGGTGAATAGGCTTGCCATTCCCGTTCTAGAGCGAACATCTCGTCAATCAAGTGAAGCAGATCGTCAGATCCCTTGATATGCGACTGAGATGCATCATAGAACTTACGCCGAACATGAGCCCAACAACCTGTGCGGTGAACGCTATTTCCAAGTAGGTTGTACCCACTATACCCATCACATTGTAAAACGCCTAGATATCCTTCATACAAGGATTGGGCAAAGACACCAGAACGTGTGGCACTATAAGCATAATAGACGATGGGATTTGGTTGTTTGATTGGTGTTCGCGCCACCCACATGTAAGACCTTGATGTCGCGGCTTTACCGGGTTCCCTCAGAACTTCGATTGGGGTTTCATCACCTTGCAGGTGATGAGCCGAGCACAAGTGTCGATGAAGTTCCTCATAGAGGGGTAATAGCTGTTGAGCAGATTTGTTAACCCAATTAGCCAAGGTAGCTTCTGATGTCTGATAGCCCAAACGACGAATCCCAGATAGTTGCCGATATAGCGGTACCCCCAAGACAAATTTATCATATATAATTTCTGCCACTAGGGAGACCGAAGCCAAACTATGTGGGAACAAGGCCGGTGGCACCAATGGCTTGAACAAACCAGATGTTGCCGTATCATGAGCACATTGTTCACACTTATAAGTTTGCTCGTAGATTTTCTCCAGATATGCGTGGGCAGGAATGAAATGAAATTCTTCTCGGACATAACTTGTCCCAATCGGCTCGATGCCTGAATGTCCTGCTGGACATTTACCATCAGCTGGTTTAATGATGGTTACGCGTACTGGGACCTTTGAATCTACTTTTTCTCGCCGCGTCTTTTTCTTTGATTTCTTTGGCCGTACTTGATTTGACGCGGAGATGCTTTGGTCTCCAGTTTGCTCTGGTTCGTTAAAAACACTATTTTCCTTGTCAAATAGTGACGTTTGATTAGGATTTAATGCTTCGGATTTATGATCAAATAGTTTTCGCCTAAGATAGGCAATCTGTTCCTGAAGCCCCTTATTTTCTGCTTTGAGCTTGCGAATGATTTGATCCTTTTCTGATTCTGCCATGGGTGTCACCTCCTTGATGTATGATTATTATCATTGAGTTTACCACTCATTTTCTAAACTAGAAAGCACTTTCAATGTCCTGGAGGGCATACTTTATGAACCGTCGAATCTAACGCCCAACCACTCAATAGGCGAACAAGCTGACGCGGGTCCAATCGGCGAATTGCAAGTTGATTGGTCGGCCATTGTAGATGGCCATTTTCTAACCGTTTATATAATAGTAAGAAGCCATCGCCATCCCAATAGAGGGCTTTGAAGCGGTCTTTGCGTGTACCACAAAAGAGATACAGTGCTTGCGAGTATGGATCCAAATCGTATTGCTCTTGGACGATACCCGCGAGTCCATCGATACCTTTTCGCAAATCAGTCTTACCACAAACTAGGTAGATTTGTTCGATTTTGCTGGTATCAATGATCATGTGGGAACACCGCCTTCATTACGGCATCGAGGATATACCCGTTGACGTGGTTGTAAACAATAACTGATTTATTGCCATCAACTTTGATTTGTAGCGCTTTAACGGGTCCAGAAGCTGGGGCTTCTGTTGTCCGACCGACTTTCACTTGCACGATTTCTGGTTGTTTATCCATCAAAAACACCTCACCAATTTATTTGATGAGGTAATCATAATCCATATGGCGGCCACAGGAAATACGGTCGGTTATTTACTGCTTACCTTACACCACCTAGCTACTGCCCATGCCGGGCGCACCTAAAAAAGCTGCCCGCTCCATTCAGGAACAAGCAGCTTAACTAAGCTAGACCAAATACTTTTCAAGTTTAATAATTTATTTCATCAGTACCACTTGATAAAGAACCATTTTAATTCAATTAATTGAGTATTTTCTCAAGTGTAAAATAATTTTATCTTACAAACACTAGAAAACTAGTCTTTTATAGATGGCCCAGAGATTTTACCTAAAACTGGATTGTGGAATAAAGGTTTAATATCATGGGTTTGGATAAACTGATGAGCAATAGCGGAAGCTGCCTTCATGCCATTAATTACCATATCTGATGTCACAGTAAATGGCATGTTTGACATTGTTTCGTTTGGATCAGTTGCCTTTTCACCAATTTTTGTAAATTCTTCGTCAGTTATTTTATCGAGGTGCATTTGCTCCAAAGTTACCGGCAATCCTAAAGTTGTGTAGAATTCAAGGTATTTTTCTAATTCCTCATGTGGAGTTTCTTGTAGGACTAATTGAACAAGAGTTCCAAAAGCAACCTTTTCACCATGAGTTAATTTATGAACTTCACCCGAGATAGCTGTAAATCCGTCTTGGATTGAATGAGCAGCTGCAAGTCCACCGTTTTCGAACCCTAGCCCTGAAAGGAGAGTATTTGCCTCGACAACTTTGTCTAATTCAGGAGTAACTATTTTATTCTGGTTTGAAATTACGGCTTCATACGCATACTTCCACAAAGTTTCCTCACATTTAGAAGCAATGGCTAATCCTGCCTGAGTTGGAACACCACCACGACCGTTGAATGTTGCACCAAAACCTTTTTCCGTTGCTTTGGCTTCTATGTTAGTTGCAAAAGCATCTGCAATTCCAGAAATTAAGGTTCTAACTGGCGCACCCGCTACAACTTGTGTGTCCATCAATACTAAATCGCTGTGCTGCTTATAGTAAGCATAGTGGTCGAAAACCCCGTCGTCAGTATAAATTACTGATAAACCTGCAGTTGGGGCATCAGCAGATGCAGCAGTTGGAGCTATAATTAGTGTTCCTTCGAGGTTTTCAGAAACCCCTTTCGCCGTATCAAGCGTCTTACCTCCTCCTAAACCAATTATAATTTCGCTTTTATTAGACTGTCCTATATCTGTTATACGGTCAACTTCATTAGCAGAAGATTCACCGTTAAAAGTTGCCCGTTTAACAGTAAAACCCTCATTGCTTAAATATTTCGCAAATTTATCTCCTGCTATTTCCCAAACAATATCATCAGATATTAAGAGAATCTTATTGCCAAATGGGCTAATGTATTGTGCTGAACGCTCCAATAGACCTGCTCCCTGAAGATACTTATCAGGACTTACAAACATTTTGTCTTGCATAATAATACGAAACCCCTTTCATAAACTATTGTGTTAACCAGCACTCTTTGAATACCCTTTCATTATACAGGAAGATTAAAGTTTTTCAATAAAAAGGCTTACAAAATTAATAAATTTAATTAATACCCTAGCAAATAACAGTTTTGAGCAGTTTCAGTGGAATACTATTACCTTAAATTAATCAAATCAGCATTTATTTAGAGAGAATCTCGGGTCTAGAATTTTTGGTGTTGGAAAGTATTTCCATTCCAAAAGTACTAGGCCC
>NZ_AYYI01000061.1 GCF_001436505.1 Loigolactobacillus rennini DSM 20253
ATCTGCCATCAATAATAGATAAATCTATTACCAACAACAGATATTGTAGAGCCAAAAATGGTATCGCCTCTATTTTTGATTACAACAATATTGATAAACTAACTGAATTTCTTGTTTTACACTAAAGACGTTAGATTAGTTCGTTTTCTTATCACGTGCGACAATATTTGGATAGATATCTTCAAAATTATGCACTAAATAATTAACGCTTTTCATCACTTCACGTCGCGTTACAATTCCGGTAAAATCTCCCTCACTACTGACAACAGGTAAAAATGGATTATCCACTAACAAATGGAGAATCAATTCAATATCATACGGATTTTCGACTGTCGGAACATCGCGCTCACAAACATCCCCTACAGTTAACGCGTTAATCCGATTTAAATCAAAATCATCTTTTCCCATCATTGCTTCTGTAATCATCGCTAGCGAAATTAATCCCACAAACTTAGAGTCATTAGCCAGTACAGGAATTCGGGCATAATGAATTTTAGTTAACATCAAAAAAGCATGGTTTAAATTATTATCAACCTGCACGTTTGCAACTTTTTCAGCAGGAATCAGAAAATGTGCTTTGTTTTGTAGTAAACCATTCAAAATTGGTTGACTTATCATGAGTTCCTCCTCAAATCAGGGCTTAATGCGATTGGATAAATCGCAAGCCACACGCAACTAAGACTGACTTAACCAATCACGCCAGACTTTTTCTAATTGTCGCAAAGCATTTCCCCGGTGACTAATTTTATTCTTTTGTGCTTCAGTAAGTTCCGCTAAGCTTTTACCTAGTTCTGGTACATAAAACAACGGATCATAGCCGAAGCCATTCTCGCCCCGCGGAATTCCTAAAATATACCCGTTAACTTCCCCTGACACAACCAAATCTTGCTTAGGCTGATCGGGTTTAGCAAACACTAATGTTGTATGAAAAGTTGCATTTCGCTTTTCACGGGGTGTATCGCTGAGCTCATACAATAATTTAGCATTATTAGCCGCATCATTATGATCACCAGCATAACGGGCCGAAAAAACGCCTGGTCGCCCATTTAAAGCGGCGACTTGCAAGCCAGAATCATCTGCTAATACTGGTAAATTCAATAAATGTGCAACAGTATCCGCTTTAAGCCGAGCATTTTCTTCAAATGTTCGCCCAGTTTCTTCAATCTTTGGTAGTTCAGGAAAATCACGTAACGTTTTAACTTGTATGCCTTCTGCAGCAAACATATCTTTAAATTCACGTGCTTTACCTAAATTACGAGTTGCAATGACAACTGTATTTCCAGCTAATGAACTTGTATCATAAGGTTGACTGAGTTGCTTAAACTGGTACTGTTGTGCCGTAATCAACTGCTCAATCCCTTTTGTTCCTAAATATAATAAATCATTTAGTTGGCTTCCGGAAAACGTTGCTTCTTCCCCGGTTCCCTGCAACTCGACAAAATCACCTGCTGCTGTCATCACAATATTCATATCTACTAAAGCTTGCTGGTCTTCCGACGCATCTAAATCTAAAACCGGTCCTATTTTTGATAACATGCCAACGCTAATTGCAGCAAGATCTGTTTTTAAAGGGTTTTGCGAAACTATCTTTTTAGTCACTAATTTAGCTAAAGCGATTTTTAAAGCTAAAAATGCCCCTGTGATGCTAGCAGTGCGAGTGCCGCCATCTGCTTGGAGCACATCACAATCCACTACAATGGTACGCGGTCCCAGTCGATTTAAATCAACTACGGCACGTAACGATCGCCCGATTAATCGCTGGATCTCGATGGTGCGACCATCTTGATGACCTTTGGTCGCTTCTCTTCGATTGCGCTGGGGCGTTGCTCGCGGCAACATACTATATTCCGCATAAATCCAGCCCTTATCTTGATCTTGTAAAAACGGGGGCTGGGTTTCGGACACCGTTGCATTACAAATCACTTTGGTTTCACCCAAAATCATTAAAACCGAGCCTTCAGGATTTTTTAAATAATTAGGAATCATTTTGAAGGGACGTAATTCATTGGTCTTCCGCGCATTATTTCTTGTTTTCATCTTTAACCTCACTGTATGTCATTAATTCAGGCAACGCAATGTGACGAACATCTAAAGCAGTTAATTTCAACCAATCATCTGCAATTTCCTGAAACATTTCAGTATTGCCAGTAGTATAAAACTCATGATGTGGCTGCCGTGTTGGTGCTGCCAAATGATTATAGTTCAGCAATGCCGATACTTGGTTAATGGTTTCCCGGCTAGGATCCACTAATTTAACTTGCGCCCCCATTTTATTTTGAATTAATGGCCGCAATAGCGGGTAGTGAGTACAGCCTAAAATTAATGTATCCAGCGGAACTTTATCAAATGGTGCCAATGATTCAGCTACAACTTTTTTTGCTACCGCAGTTTTATATTCATTACTTTCAACCAAGGAGACAAACTTAGGGCAAGCTAAACCGGTTACTTGGGTGTTAGGTGCCTGCTGTTTAATTGCCTGTTGATAAGCACGACTTTTAATCGTCCCTTCGGTGCCAATGACACCGATATGATGATTTTTTGTGGTTTTGATTGCAGCTTGACTGCCTGCTAAAATGACTCCGACCACAGGAATCGTTAATGCAGCCTGAATTTCTGGCAAAGCCGCTGCAGTTGCTGTATTACAAGCAATCACGATCATCTTAACGTGTTTACTACGTAAAAAATTCGTCATTTGCCAAGTAAACGCCTTAACTTGTTCAGTTGGCCGTGGTCCGTAGGGCATACGAGCCGTATCGCCAATATAAATGATTTGTTCATTGGGTAGCTGGCGTAGTGCTTCCTTGGCGACAGTTAAGCCACCTACCCCTGAATCCATAAAGCCAATACCTTGCTTGACATTCACCATTTATCTCTTCTTCTTTCTATAAAAATTAAACGTTGCTTTAATTTCTAACTCATACCCATATCTAGATTTTCACCTTTTTTTTACTTAAGTTCAAGTTAAACGTAATTGTTAGTCAATTTTTAAGAATTGCTGCACAACTATCCAAATCTGCTATGATTTTGCTATAATGAATGGGAAAACAAATGAGGTGATTGGGCTTATGGCAAAAAATTATTATGACAGTTTATTACACGCGGTTACGCAGCCAGAAACGTTAGGTTACGAATTATTGCGTGATATTTTATTACCTGATCTCCTAGGCCAAGAAGCGCCGGGTATTTTATATTGGGCTGGTAAAGACCTTGCCCGCCGCTTACCTTTACAGAAATTAGCGGATCTGCCTACTTTTTTTGAACAATTTAACTTTGGCCACTTAACGCTTAGCCAGCAAACTAAAAATCGCTATATTTACCGACTAGCTGGTGGACAAGTTAAACAACGCCAAAAGGCTTTTGCACAGGCTGATTTCCAACTTGAAGCTGGTTTTCTTGCACAACAAACACAACAAATTACGCAAGCAGTTGCAGAAGGGCAATTACAACCTGAACGGGATGCAATAACTATCATTATCCAAACTGATCAAACTGACCGTCCAGCCGATTCATCAACTGGACAACCGATTCAACTTCATCATTTTGGTGAAGCAACCAGATCCCAATCAAAAGCACCCACTGCTAAAACGCCTAAGAAAACTTCAACACCGGTTTCAGAACTCATGCCTAAGCGAACAGAACGACACCGCCGTTCTTGGTTTCGGCGTTAACGTTCCTCTCAATTATCATAACGGTATTTTGACCAATAAAATGGACCACCAAACAGTTTTTAAGCTGCCTGGTGGTCCAAACTTTTATTTAAAGTGTTGCATTAATACACTTAACAAAGTGATGCTACTTAATCTGTATACTGATCAAGTACTTGTTGTAATTGGTCTTTAGTGTGATAACCAACTAAAGTTTCAACAACTTGGCCATCTTTTTTAACCATTAATGTTGGAATACTCATAATCCCAAAGTTTTGTGCCGTTTCTGGGTTAGCGTCAACGTCCATTTTAGTAAACTTAACTTTGCTACCATAATTTTCGTCTTCATCTAACTGCTCAACAACAGGTGATTGCATCCGGCAAGGACCGCACCAAGTTGCCCAGAAATCAGTTAAAACAACGCCTTGGCCAGTTTCTTTATCAAAATTATTATCGGTGATCGCTTGTACCATAAAGTCATACCTCCTTTAATTGCTTATAGTCTAGCAGAAATCCCAGTGGACAACAACTAATTTGCTTACTAAAAATTAGTTGATCCATACTGATCAATAAAATTTATTTAAGCGTTACCACGGTTGCCCCATTGCCACCCGCATTTGCAGGGGCAAATTTAAATTTTTTAACTTGTCGATTAGTTTTAAGGTAATCGGTAATTCCCTGGCGCAAAGCACCAGTTCCTTTGCCATGCACAATGGTGACTTGCGCATAACCGGCTAGTAAGGCCGCATCAATATAACGATCCACATCTGCCAGTGCTTCTTCATAGCGCTCCCCACGTAAATCCAACGTGGGACTGACATGATTTCCCGTGTGAACAGTGGCAAATTGACGTCTAGGTTTAGGTTGTGCTTTAGGCGCAGTTTTTTCTAGATCACGGGTTGCAACTTTCATTTTTAAAATACCTAACTGAACTTCCCAATGATTTTTATCGAGTTGTTCTAATAAAACACCTTGTTGGCCGTAGGTTGTCACCAACACATCATCGCCAACTTTAAGTGCCTGCCGGCGCTTTTCATGTTGTAATACCTTGTTTTTAGCTAACGCTTTTTCCTGTTTCAAATTAGCTAAATTAGTTTTAGCCGCAATCAACTGATGCTCTTTGACACCATTTTTCTGATTCAGCTGTAACTGGCGCAATTGACGAATAATTTTGTCACTTTCCGTTTGGGCCCGACTGACAATTTGATTAGCCTTATCTTTTGCCTTATTCATTTGTTCTTGCCGAGCTGTGACAAATTCTTGACTAGCAGCAGCTAAATCCTGATGCAAAGTCGTCGCTTTAGCCAGCAGTGTCTGTGCTTGTGACCGGGCTTTTTCAGCAGCTTTACGTTGTGCTTCTAAATCGCTAATCATATTATTTAAATCCTGATCGTCAGCATTGATTAACTGCTTTGCCTGTGCCACGATCTGATCGGCCAAGCCTAATCGTGTCGCAATATCAAATGCATTCGATCGCCCTGGAACCCCAATTAACAACCTATAAGTTGGTTGCAGGGTTTTAACATCAAATTCCATGCTCGCATTAATCGTCTGTGGTCGGTTATAACCATAAGCTTTTAACTCAGGATAATGCGTGGTGGCCATGACATAACTATCCGTTGCACCTAATTGGTCTAAAATCGCAATTGCTAGAGCAGCTCCTTCTTGTGGATCCGTACCAGCACCTACTTCATCTAGCAACACTAAACTGTTTTGATCGACTTGTTTTAAAATGGTCACAATGTTCGACATGTGAGAAGAAAACGTACTCAGATTTTGTTCAATTGATTGTTCATCACCAATATCAGCAAAAATATTGTCAAAAACACCGACTTGACTTTCTTCCCGTGCTGGGATGAACAACCCGGCCTGGGCCATTAACTGCAGTAATCCCATAGTCTTTAACGTAATGGTTTTCCCACCTGTATTCGGGCCAGTGATAATCATTGCATGGTAATCTTCACCTAAGAAAATATCATTTGCAACAACCTTATCCGCATCAATTAAAGGATGCCGAGCCTGGCGCAAAGCAACATGATTGTCTAGGTTTAACAACGGCTCTGTTGCTTTTAGCGCTTTGGCATAACGCGCTTTGGCATTGATAAAGTCTAATTGGCCTAAAATTGTGGCATTTTGTTTGATTTCACCTTGGTAAGGGGCGATGGCTGCTGATAATTCTGCCAAAATTCGTTGAATTTCTTGTTGTTCTTGTACTTGTCGCTGACGCAACCGATTATTCAAACTTAAAACACTTTGTGGCTCAATAAATAATGTTAAACCACTTGCACTTTGGTCATGGACAACTCCGCCAAAATGCCCCCGATACTCTTGCTTCACAGGCAGTACATACCGATCATTACGAATTGTCACAATGGGTTCGCTTAAATATTTTGCGTTATTACCCCGTGTATAGGCAGTCATTTTAGCCCGAATATCGCCCTGTAATTGCTGAATGCCATCGCGAATCCCCCTCAGCTTAGTGGACGCATCATCGGTAATGTGCCCATCGCCTTCTACTGAAATCCGCAATCGCTTAGTTAGTTTAGGCAGTGTTACCAACTGTGCTTGAATTTGATCTACCTGACGCAAAGTGACTTCTTCATCCGCAAAGTCAACAAAAAAGCGGGTGACTTCATTAGCGGCACGTAAAACGCGACCAACCTCAGCTAATTCCTTGCCGTTTAAAACCGCCCCAATTGCCAATCGGTGTAAATGTGGTGCAATACTAGCTAATTCTGGAATTGGGATGGGCCCTTTCAACCTTAAAATATCCGCACCATCTTTGGTTTGATCAATCTGTTGCTGAATTTTTTGACTATCCGTCAAAGGCACTAACTGTTCAAGCTGAGCCTGCCCTAATGCAGATACCAAATAGCGTTTCAACGCTTGTTTAATTTTAGCAAATTCTAGAATCTCTAAAATTTTTGTATTCAAAGTAAACCTCCCTAACAACCTAACCTTTACTCACAAATTCTAAATGAGTTTGGGTAAATAATAGGGCTGTACTAGACAGCAAACATCTGCACAACCCTTACGATTTTATAAAAACGATCAATTTTATGTTTAAAATCTGTTACTGACATTGTCATTAAATGGCCTGCAACCACCAGTGCAAGGCAGGAATCGGTGTAAAATTCACCATTCCCTTGGCTAATAACGAGTGCCCCAATAATGCTTGAATACTTGGTGCTGGAATCAGTGCCAAAATTGTGAGGACTAAAAAGAATCCGACATACATTGTTATTAACCCAAGCACACCGCCTCCAACCGTACTTAATTGTCGTGGTAACGGATAAAACGTTAGATCTTGCAATAAAACACCAATAAACCGTGTCAATCCCCAACCAATAAATAACACGAATAAAAAAGCCACTGCAGCATAAAAAGCTGCATCTAACTTCAATCCAGTCTTTTGACTAAAAAAGACAAAACGGCTAGTTTCAGTAGCCGATTGATAAGGAACTAGCAGGGTCAGACCAGGGGCAATTTTTAAGTAACTCAATCGAGCAATAATAAAAGCAAGCAAAAAACCTAACGTGTAAACTGCTTGCATAGCCAAACCTCGACGCGTCCCCATATAATAAGCATAAGCTAAAAATATGATAATTATGATAGTTAGCATTAGTTTCCTCTTTGCTTTTCATCAGAATCATCTGATGCTGATGATTGTTGCTTTAACTGTTTATTTTCTTTTTCAAGCTGTTCAATCGTTGCTTGTTGTTTCAACTGGTCTGAGACAGTATTGATTGCAAGCAAAATTGCTGCTTGTTCGTCATCCAAGTTAGGCACTAAAGACTTAATCTGTTTTAGTTGCTCATTGACCAGCTGAGTAACCGCCTGAATGTGCGCATCAGTGGCATCTCCAATGATAATGTAAGACTTACCATCAATGACGACTTTAAACCGCCGTTTTTGCTCTGCCATCAAACGCTCCTCCTCACCAAAACACTGTTTAACTGCTTAGCATTATAACATAACCCAAGCTAGCGCAAAATAATTCAACGCCTATTATTTTAGCATGAAAAAATGTAAATAAACAGCACTTTAATTAATCATTAACCTTTTACAGGTACATTACTATCAATTCATCCAATTAAAGCCATCAAAAAAGCGAACATTCTATTTACCATAGAATATTCGCTCACAATTAGCATCAAACCAGTCATTCAATTAGCATGGGATGTTTTAGGCTTGTTCATCATCAGCCAAAAAAGTATTGAGCACTTCTTCAACCATATCCCATTCCTTATCTGATTCAATTGGATAAAGGTCCCCTTCTGCTGGATCACCTTTATCGCCAGTTTTATATGAAAAAGCCTGAATATCCACTTCTTCATCTTCAGCAGCACTGGCCGGATAAAGTAAGACATAAGATTTGCCGTAATCTTCAGAATCAAAGGTAAACAAGATTTCGTACAATTCCTCATTGCCATCCTCATCAACCAGTGTAATCTGGCGTTCATCTTCATTTTCGGGTTGTTGTTTATCGACCATATTTATTCTCCTACTTTAATTTGACAATTATTGAGCAGTGACTTAGTCTCTAGCACGTTGTGCTTCACGATCCAAAAAATTTTGTAAAATCATCACTGCTGCCAATTTATCAATCACTTGCTTGCGCTTTTTTCTGGAAGCATCAGCTTGGTCAACTAGCATCCGTTCAGCTTCAACTGTAGTTAAGCGCTCATCAATAAAATGGACTGGTAATGCAAATGTTGCGGTTAACAAACGGCCATAAGCCTGTGCTGCCTCTGCACGGGGACCAATTGTATTATTCATATTTTTAGGCAAACCAACAACAAAATCTGTTACCGTATACTGATCAACCAGCGTTTTGACCCGTTCAATTCCAAACCGTTTTTGCGCTTCATCAATCTGAATAATTTCTAAGCCTTGTGCTGTCCAGCCAAACGGATCACTCACTGCGACACCAACGGTTTTAGAACCGACATCTAATCCTAAATAACGCATTATTGCGCATCCCGATTAAGATAATGCCGCACTAGTTCTTCGATGATTTCGTCACGCTCATGTTTACGAATTAAATTACGCGCATCGTTATACCGGGGAATATACGCTGGATCACCGGATAATAAATAACCAACAATTTGGTTAATCGGGTTATACCCTTTTTCTTCCAATGCTTGATAAACAGTTTCTAACGTTTGCTGCACATTTTTAGGCTGCTCGCGACCAAATTCAAAATTAACTGTTTTATCTGATGAACTCACCTCAAACACCTCATCCTTCTCACAAAAGCTTTATGTGCCTGATAATTAAGATTACCAAGTAAAGCGCTACGACTTCAAGATACATTCTACTAGAAAAGCGCACTAGTTACAATTTTATTTTTCTGCTAAAAACTGACTAGCTGCCTGCAATGCCGCTGGTAAGCCAGCTGGATTCTTACCACCAGCCTGAGCCATGTCTGGACGACCACCGCCGCCACCGCCAACTTTTGCAGCAATTGCTTTAATCAAATCACCAGCTTTAATTCCTTTTGTAATCCCAGCTTTTGAGACAGCAGCAATTAAATTAACTTTTTTTCCACCAATGACAGTTCCTAAAACTAAAACATCCGAAAGTTGTTCTTGTTTCCACTTATCTGCTAATTGTCGCAACTGTGTCATGTCCGCACCTTTTACTGGTGCGGCAATTAAAGTAATGTCATTGATAGTTTGAACTTCTTGAAAAATATTTGCTGCTTGTTGCTGAGCAGTTTTGGCTTGTAGTTGTTCAATTTGTTTTTTGCTTTGCTTTAACTCAGTTTGTAATTGATCAACTTTGCTGACGACTTTTGACAATTGTGGTGCTTTAATCAAATCTGCAATTTGCTGCAACCATTGTTCTCGCTGCTGCAAATAATCAAAAGCTGCTTTAGAGGTGACCGCTTCAATCCGCCGTACACCAGCACCAATACCAGTTTCATTGGTAATCTTAAATAATCCTAACTCGGCCGTGTTTTTAGCGTGCGTGCCACCATCGAACTCACGTGAATAATCCCCAATTGAAACAACTCGTACTTGTTTACCATACTTTTCTTTGAAAATTGCAATGGCACCCATCTTTTTAGCTGAATCAATGTCTGTAATTATCCAATTAATTGGCAGTGCAGCCCAAATTTTTTGATTAATAATCGTTTCTAATTGATTGAGTTGTTCTGGCGTTGTTTGTCCAGCGTGTGTAAAATCAAAGCGAAGATAATCTGGCTCCACTAAGGATCCGGCTTGGTGAACGTGTTCGCCCAACACATCGCGTAACGCTTGGTCCAACAAATGGGTTGCAGTATGATTACGCGAAACATCCCGCCGGAAAGTCGGATCAACTTTTAATTGATAAAATTGGCCCTTAACTAGCGGCGCTAAAACTTTAACTGTATGCAAATTTTGACCATTAGGAGCATGTTGTACATCAGTTACTCGGGCAACCAGATTGCTTTGATCATCTAAAATTTGACCATGATCGGCAACTTGTCCACCCATTTCGGCATAAAATGGTGTTTCATCAAATATCAATTGTGCTTCACCAGTTTTAACTTGGGCCACTAATTGATCATCTGCAACAATTAATTCCAGCTTTGCCTGCTTTTTAGTTAAGTGCTCCCAGCCAATAAACTTACTTGCAACTTTAACATCTAGTAAAAGACCATGTTGTACGCCCATGCCATTATTTTGACTACGCGCAGCCCGAGCCCGTTGTTTTTGCTTTTGCATTTCTTCATTAAAACCAGCTTGGTCTACCGTTAAACCAGCATCAGCAGCATATTCTTTAGTCAACTCAAATGGAAAACCAAAAGTGTCAAACAGCATAAATACAGTCTTGCCAGTCAGTACATTTTGGTTAGCTTTTTTAGCAGCTTTAATCTGCTTATCCAATAATTTCAAGCCATCATTTAACGTGTGATTAAAGCGGTCTTCTTCAGCTTTAATTACTTTTGCAATGTAAGCTTTTTGCTTTAAGATTTCTGGGTAATAACTTGCCATAATTTTCCCGACAACAGGCACTAATTGATACAAAAATGGTTGATCGATTCCTAATTTTTTGCCATGGACCGTTGCACGCCGGATTAAACGCCGTAAAACATAACCACGCCCCACATTAGAAGGTAACGCACCATCTGAAATTGCGAAGGTCACTGCACGCGCATGGTCAGCAATTACCTTAAATGACACATCTGTTTGCCGATTTTTACCATAATGCTTATTTGCACTTAATTTTTCTGTTGCCTGAATAATTGGCAAGAACAAATCTGTTTCAAAATTTGTTTTAGTCTGCTGTACAACTGACACTAAACGTTCCAATCCCATGCCAGTATCAATGTTTTTATGTGGTAAAGGTGCGTAAGTGCCATCTGGTTTATGGTTGAATTCAGAGAACACAATGTTCCAAACTTCTAAATAGCGTTCATTTTCACCACCAGGATAATTTTCAGGATCATCTGGTGCAACATTATTAAATGCTTGTCCACGATCATAAAAAATCTCTGAGTCTGGGCCACTAGGGCCTTCCCCGATGTCCCAAAAATTGCCTTCATCTTCTAAAATATGATCCGATTGAACGCCTGCTTGCTGCCAAAGCTTTTTAGCTGCTGTGTCCTTAGGATACACGGTTACGTAGAGCTTTTCCGGATCAAAAGCCATCCATTTTGGACTGGTCATAAATTCCCAGGCCCAGTTGATCGCTTCTTTTTTAAAATAATCACCAACTGAAAAATTACCTAACATTTCAAATAGCGTTTGATGACGTGCTGTTTTACCAACATTTTCAATATCATTAGTCCGAATACTCTTTTGCGAACTGGCTAAGCGTGGATTCTTCGGGACTACCCGACCTTCAAAATATTTCTTCATCGTTGCAACACCAGAATTAATCCACAACAAAGTGGGATCAGCTTCTGGAATCAACGAGGCAGAAGGCTCAATGGAATGTCCCTTTTCTTTAAAGAAATCAAGAAACATTTGCCGAATTTGACTACTACTTAACTTTTTCATGTGTGACCCCTTTTTCTTGATACAACAAAATTAATATAAAAAACACCGCTGCCACTCAAGGACGCCTTAGCGCGGTACCACCTTGATTGCAACGATGTCTCGTTTCCTCTTAAACTCGATAACGCAGAGTTTGCGATCGCAACCGGTAGCATCAGCGGCACCAGCAACAATGTGCTCACAGTCAAAGGCACATTTCCCTGCAGAAGCTAAATCACCACGATATATCCGGTCTGATGTTTTCTGAAATCATTATAGCGAGCCAGCAACAGACTGTCAACTGCTTAGGCCCCTGGACTACCTACCAAGGCAAAGCTTACTAGCGTTTATTTTTACGCCGCTGTTCTTGCAAACTTTGACGGTGTTGCCGCCGCTGCTTTTGCTGGCTATCTTTTTTGATTGCACTATGAATGCGTTTTTTATAACCTGGTTTATGCTGCTTTTTTTGCTTTTTAACCATTCCCACCATATCTGGTGACAATGTCTTTTTCGTTTGTTGTCGTTTAAACCGCCGATTACGGTCATAGCCATCGACCAATTGCCCTCCTTTCAACCGTTTGGGTTGGAAAGTGATGCCTAATTTCTCAAGATCAGCAATGGCCCCTTCTTGTCCAGGCTCATAAATGGTAATGGCAATCCCAGATAAACCATTACGGCCAGTACGACCAACTCGGTGAATGAAAAATTCCTGATCCTTTGGCAATTCCGTGTTGATCACGTGAGAAATGCCTTGAATATCGATCCCACGTGCTGCCAAATCCGTTGCCACAATGTATTGAAACTCTAAATGTTTAATCTGACGCATTGTTCTTTTACGTTCTCGTGGTGTCAGTTCACCAGAAATTTTAGCCACTTTAAGTCCTTGAGTGCTTAAATAATCCGCAATTTCGTCAACCCGCTGTTTAGTGTTGGCAAAAATCAACTCTAAATATGGATTAGTGCTTTTAGCTAGCCGGTAAATCAAATGGTTCTTATCCCGACCGCGCGTGGAAATTAGCCAATTTTTAATGGTGGGGCTGATCACCGAAGCGGGTTTTAATTTTTCAACCACCGGATGTTTCATATATTTACGTAAAAATGGCTCTAACTTTTGCGGGATAGTCGCTGAAAATACGAGCATCTGCAATTCCTCAGAAAAAGTTGCAGCAATTTTATCAACTTCATTTAAAAAGCCCATGTCCATTGTCATGTCTGCTTCATCCACAACAAAGGTCGTCGCAGTAAAACTTTTTAATGCCTGACTATTAATTAAATCTAAAATTCGTCCTGGTGTCCCAATTACAATTTGTGGCTGATGATGATGTAGTTTATCAACTTGGCGTTGTTTATCCGTACCACCCACATAACAATGGACATGAATCGCATCAGGACTAAAATCAGCAATTTGCTTAGCCGCTTGATAAAGTTGTGTTGCTAATTCCCGACTAGGAGCTGTAATTACTACCTGAACTGCTTCATTTTTAGGGTCAAGACGATTGAAAATGGGCAGTAAGAAAGCGTGGGTTTTCCCACTACCAGTTTCTGACTGACCGATAACACTTTTACCTGCCATAACTAAAGGAATTAATTTTTGTTGAATCGGAGTCGGTTGTCGAAAATGTTGTTTGTCTAGTGCCTGCAAAATGTACGGCTTTAACTTAAATGCTTTAAATGTTGTCATAATAACCTCTTTTATTTACTCTTTTGCACAATTTGATCAAGCTGATGAATGATAGTTTCAATCTCGGTTTGACTGTAAGCACGAGCACCACTCGCCAATTCATGGCCCCCGCCTGCATGGGCTTTTGCTAACTGATTGATCACTGGTGCGTTTGAACGCAAATGTACCCGGTAATTATCGGGCGCTTGTTCAACAAAAATGCTCCAAGCGCTAACCCCAGAAATACGCCCTGGTAGCGACACAATAGCATGCGCTTGCGCAACACTGATTTGCAACTTGTTTAAAGTGTCAGCGGTCAAAACAATGTAAGCCGCACCACTAGGCAAAATCGTGATGTTTTGTAACACATAGGCCGACAAACGCGCTTGTTGCGGTGATAACGTATTTAATTGTTGGTTAATCTGCGTTGGATCAAAATCAGCCTTAACTAATTCAGCAGCAACATTTAGCGTATGCGCGCTAGTATTAGCATACATGAATCGACCGGTATCCCCCACAATGCCTGCATACAATAAACGGGCTGCACTAGCTGGTAATTGCCAATCAGCAGCTGCTTGTAGTAAGTCAAAAATTAATTCTGAGGTGCTGGACGCTTGTGGGTCCACTAACTGAACATCACCATAGGCATCATCGTTAGGATGGTGGTCAATTTTAATCAATTTTTCACCCGTATTAAACCGTTGATCATCGATCCTAGGGGTATTAGCCGTATCTGTCACAATGACCAAAGCACCTTGATAAGTTTGGTCTGTAATCTGATCCATTTGGTTAAGCCAATCTAAATCAGCAGTGGGGTGACCAACAACGTAAACTTTTTTGTCAGGAAAATTAGCCCGAATAATTTCCGCCAGACCACCTTGGGCTCCAAGTGCATCTGGATCCGCATTTTCGTGACGATGAATGATAATCACATTAAATTGTTGAATTTGTTGAATGATTTGCTGTTGCTGTGCATTTTTTTGCATGGTTATTTCCCCCGGTATCCTTCCAAAAGTTGACAAATTACAATTGCTTTAGCTACTAAACCGCCTGCTTGATGAATGTTGACATCTAACTTAGCAGAGTGTCGGCCGCTTTCCATTACTAGTGGCGTAATGGTTAATTTTGTGTCCAATTGAATGAGGCGCAAATAATGCAAGTCGACTTGATCAATGGTCGCTTGGCGTTTTAATTTGGCAACTGTTAAACGTTGACAAGCACTCACAACTAGTTCGCTGAGTACACCTAATGAAATTGTCCCAATCTGGTTAATCATCTGCGGTGTCACCACAGTTTGAAACATACCTGGATTGACCTCATTCATTTTACTAACCATTTGATCAGAAAATGTATCTTGTAGTTTTAGCGTCCCATGGCCTTCATCTAAAGCTGCCATTACATCTTGACGACTGACAATTCCTAGCAGGTGTAACCGCCGATCAACAACTGGAATTAATTCATAACCATCGTAAACCATCATGTGGCTAACGCTAGCTAAACTTGTAGACTCCGTTACACTTGCAGGTGTCGGTGTCATGACTTTATCTAATGTGGTCTGTCCACTGTAATCTAAAATATCTTTGCTAGTCACAATACCTACCAGCTGCTGGCTTTGTGTAATGACAGGGAAGCGTGAATGACTAGTCTGGCGGTTAAGTCGCTTATAATCGGCAACCGTTTGACGACTATATAAAAAACGGGTTTGTGAAACTGGAATATAAATATCTGCTACTGTTGCGATTTTATGCTTAATGGCCTGATCTGCCAAGGCTCGGTTAATCAAAGTCGCCACTGTATAAGTATCAAATGGCGTCATTAAAACAGGCAGCGCTTTTTGATCCGCTAGTTGAATGATCTCCGGTGCTGCACCTAAATCCCCAGTAATCAATACGGCAGCATCATGTTCCAATGCTAAGCGTTGGATTTCTTTTCGGTTACCCACGATTAAAAGGGAATTTTGTGTAATGTAAGGGACCATTCGATCACCGGTCATTGCACCAATTAAAAAGCGATGCAAACTTTTACCTAAACCAGCTTTACCACCTAAAACAACCCCATTTATTATTTGTAATAAAGCATGATAAGTTAAAGTTTCAATTTGAGCAGCAGGAATTTGATCAATTCGAATGGTGCCAACACGCTCAATAGTCGAAACTAAACCGCGCGTTTCAGCCGTCTTAATTGCTTGATAGGCAGTACCTTCGCTAATTGAAAGTTCTCGTGCTAATCCGCGAACAGAAATTTTCTTACCAATCGGTAATTTTTTGATGTAGCGTACGCCTTTTTCCCGTTTTGATGCCATGAATTTTCCTCCATCACTTGTGACCATCCACGTTAGTCGAATCTCAGTATACTGGTTTTAACTTTAAATTACAAAGCAAGCTTAACGCTGGTTTGATGATTTAAACAACGGTAGACGAATTTCTTCAAACGCAATGGGATTTAACGTTGTAAGTGTAATTCCTAATAATCTGATTCCCTTGCTCAGATCACCGCTATCTTGCCACAGTTGCTGTGCATAACGATTAATTGACCTTTCATCAGCAATGTAATCATTTAAGGTTAATCGCTTGGTCACCGTTTCAAAATCCCGATTACGGGTTTTTAAAACAATCGTTTTACCATGTAACTGTGCTTTAGCTAAATTAGCAGCAACCCCTTTGGCCAAACGGCGCAATTCAGCTTGGACCTGTTCTTCAGTCATTAATGGCTGCCCAAAGGTTTCCTCACGGCCAACTGATTTACGCTGCCGCTGATATTCCACCGGCCGTAAATCTACGCCATGTGCGTGCCGATACAATTGATCTCCCATTTTACCAAAGCGTTGAATCAAAGTCAGTTCCGTTAATTTTTGTAAATCAGCACCGGTATAAATATCTAATTCGTGTAATTTCGGAACCGTTTTCTTCCCCACACCATGAAATTTTTCAATGGGAAGATCATGTAAAAACGCTAAAGCTTGTTTAGGCATAATTACGGTTGTCCCCGCTGGCTTACGGTAATCTGATGCCATTTTAGCCAAAAATTTATTGTAGGAGATACCAGTAGAACTGGTTAACTGTGTTAATTGTTTAATTTGTTTTTGAATGCGCCGGGCCAACATTACGGCACTAGCCAGATCAGCTTTATTTGCTGTAACATCCAGATAAGCTTCATCTAAGGCAACATATTCGATAACATCAGTATATTGTTTAAAAATTTGGTGAACTTGTTGCGAAACTTGCCGGTAAAGCGTAAAATCCGGCCGTTTAAAAATTGCTTTAGGGCAAAGCGCCAGTGCTTTTTGTGCAGCCATTGCCGAGTGAACGCCAAAGCGGCGCGCCGAATAATTAGCTGTTGTCACCACCCCTTTACCACCAGTATCACTAGGGTCCCGAGCGATGATCAAAGGCTTCCCGACAAATTCTGGATGCTCCCGTTCCTCAATGGATGCATAAAAAGCATCCATATCAACATGAATAATCTTGCGCGAAAAATCATTGGTTAACGGAATTTGTAAAAGACCTAAGTTTGCCGTCATACTGGCACCCCCTTTTACATTTAACTTCATTATAACGCAAGGAACATGCATTCGCCTACCAGCGGCAGAACTCACTAGACACAAAAAAACAGTGAATAATTCTTTATCTGAACCATTCACTGCTTTTAACACTATTAAATGCGATTAAATTAAAAATAACTTGGCCAAATCTTTTCCTCAAAGTTGGCGCATTAATTTATTTAGGTTGAGCAGAAAATATCCAATGGCGTCCATCTCGCGCAAGCAATTCATCAGCTGCTTTAGGACCCATAGAACCACTGGCATAATTAGGAAAATCTGTCGGCGTATTTTCAGACCAAACTTTTTCAACCACGTCAGCGAATTTCCAAGTTTGTGATAACTCGTCCCAATGGGTAAAATTGGTGGAATCACCATTCATTGCGTCTAATAATAAGCGTTCATAAGCTTCTGGGCTATTACCCGTAGCTGCGGCACTATGCCGGAAATTAAGGTCAACTGGCCGCGTCGCAAAACCTTGGCCTAACCTTTTAGCATTGACTCGCAAGCTAAAACCTTCTGTGGGTTCGATAAAAATCGTCAAAATATTATGACCTAATTTATTATCATCCTGAGCAGCTTTGAAAATATTGGTGGGTAATTGTTTGTACACAATATCGACCCGCGTTTCTTTTTTAGCTAATCTTTTTCCGGTGCGAACATAAAACGGCACACCCGCCCAACGATAATTTTCAAATTCCATTTTACCTGCTACGTAGGTTTCTGTTTTAGAGTCAGAAGCAACATTATTGGCCTCTCGATAACCCTCTAAACGTTGACCATCAATCACTGCAGGACCATATTGGCCACGAACAAAATTATGCTGTGCTTCTTCAGGCGTATCAATGTGCAAACTGCGTAAGACTTTAATTTTTTCATGACGGATATCCCGGGCTGAAAAAGAAACCGGCGGCTCCATTGCTAATAACGTGGCAATCTGTGAAATATGGTTTTGCACCATGTCACGCATCGCTCCAGCACTTTCATAATAGCCAGCACGTTCTTCAACACCTAAAGCTTCACTTAACGTAATCTGAATATTATCAATGTAGCGGTTATTCCATAATGATTCGATGATATTATTTCCAAAGCGGATTGCTGCAATGTTTTGCACCATTTCTTTACCTAAATAATGATCAATCCGATAAATCTGATCTTCTTCAAAAGACGCTCGGATTTGCTGGTTTAACTCAGCTGCACTTTCATAATCATGACCAAATGGCTTTTCAATAATTAGACGGTTAAATCCTGCAGTTGTCAGTATTTGTTCAGACTTAAGGTGTTTGGCAATCGTTCCAAAGAAGTTGGGTGACATTGCAAGGTAATAAATACGGTTATGCTGCAACTGATACTTTTGATCTAAAGTATCTGCTAATTTTTTTAATACAGTATAATGTGCTGCGTTGGTCACGTCATGGGATTGGTAATAAAAATGACCAGCAAACTCAGCAATTTGTTCATCCGTTGCTTGAATATCATTTAAAGAATCAACCACAATCTGCCGATAATAATCATTTTCCCAAGGCCGTCGTGCTGTCCCAATGACCGCAAAATGCCGGCTTAAATACCCTTTTTGGTACAGGCGGAACAAAGAAGGATAAAGTTTGCGCCGGGCCAAATCACCTGAGCCACCAAAAATAATAAATAAAGCTACTTTTTCGTTTTGCATGCCTGACACCACTTCCATTATGTTTTAAAACTCAACTTAATCATTTCACACTTATCATTGGGGCTAACCACCGTTACACCCAGCACATGACATCTGGATGCACCAAGCAAATATGTTAGTTAGTCCATCTCCATGACACTTTATAATTGTACCTATTCACTACAGTAACAGCAAGTTAACAAGCTTAAAATTCTCAATTACTCAGTTAAATTTAAATAAATTCAAACCTTTTTGATTAAAGAAATAGCCAAACGGTTCTGAAGACACCGTTTGGCTTAAATTTATCAATTTAAATTAAAGCAAAAAAACAAAATTTTATTAAACAAGCCATTATTTTTCAACGCCTTGACCATCCCATTCACGGCGCATAATCGTCTCAAGCTCACTAATCAACGGCTCACGTGGATTAGTTGGTGTGCATTGATCTTCGTATGCTAATACTGCCAAATGACCCACAACTTTTTCAAAGTGTTTGTGTGCAACACCGTTAGCCTGTAAACTCAATTTCACTCCCACTGAATGTGCTAGTTCAATAAAGCGTGCAACCAATGCTTCCTTCAATGCTTCATCATTATCACCCTTTAAACCAAGGTAGCGCGCGATGGTTGCATAGTCTGCCAAAGCAGTATAATGCGAATATTTAGGCCAGATCGCGATTTTGGTTGGTAATGTTGCGTTGTAACGGACCACCTGTGGATAGGTGATGGCAATTGCTAATCCATGCGCTAAATGAAACTCGCCACCTAACTTATGTGCAATCGCATGATTAACACCTAAATACGAACTGGCAAAGGCCATGCCGGCCATTGTTGCTGCATCATGCATTTTCTGTCGGGCTTGACGATTACCTTCATAAGAGGCTTTTAAGTTATCAAATGCTAGTTTCAATGCCTGAAGTGCCCAGCCTCTAGTATAGTCAGATGACATAACAGAAACATAAGCCTCAGTTGCATGAGTAATCGTGTCTAAACCAGTCCAAGCAACTGTTCGTGGTGGCAATGTTTCAACAAATTGTGAATCAACAATCGCAACGTCAGGCTGCATCGCATAATCCGTAATCGGATACTTAATTTGTGTCTCAGCATCAGTGATAACCGCATATGGTGTCACTTCAGAACCTGTTCCTGAGGTTGTTGGGATGCCAATATATTTTGCTTTATTAGGAATTGGCAGCCGATATGCACGTTTCCGAATATCCAAGAATTTTTGTTTTGCTGCAAAAAACGACGTTTCTGGATGCTCGTACAATAGCCACATAAACTTAGCTGCATCCAATGCTGATCCACCACCAAGTGCGATAATCGCATCAGGATTAAAAGCCCGCATTCGGGTAACACCAGCATCAACAGTAGTCGTTGCAGGATCCGCTTCTACTTCAGAAAATATCGCGATTTCAATGTGATTCGGTCGCTGGTGTAAAACATCAAGCACACGATCAACATAGCCTAGTTTAACCATACCGGGATCACACACTAAAAATACACGGTTGATGTCGTGCATATGTGCTAAATAGCGTAGTGAATTACGTTCAAAATAAACTTTTGGTGGCAATTTAACCCACTGAATATTATTACGTCGTTTAGCAATAGTTTTAATGTTAATCAAATCTTTATCCGTTACATTATGCGACACCGAATTTTTACCATAAGATCCTGTTCCCAAAGTCAAGGACGGCGTCATATTATTATAAAGGTTTCCAATACCACCTAAAGCTGAGGGCGAATTCACTAAGATCCGACAAGCTAGCATTTGTGTCCCAAATGCGCTAACCAGTTGATCATCTCGAGTGTGAATGGCAGCAGTGTGACCTAAACCGCCAAATTTCAATAATGCTTTGGCTTGCTTAAAGGCTTGCGCATGGTCGGCTGCTTTATAAAGTGACAGCACCGGTGACAATTTCTCTTGTGACAACGGATAATTCGGTCCAATTCCGTCAATTTCAGCAATCAATACTTTAGTATCTTTTGGTACTGTAATACCAGCTAACTGTGCAATGGCATAGGCAGATTTCCCAGCAATTGGGCCTTTGACGCCGCCGCGTTTCGCGTCGAACATCGCTGCTGCTAAGGTAGCTTGTTCCGCTTCTTTGACAAAATAACAATTCCAGTCATTAAATTCTTTTTTTACCGCTCCATAGATCGCATCATCTACAATCACACTATTTTCAGCCGCACAAACCATGCCATTATCAAATGTTTTTGATAAAACAATATCATTAACTGCTTGTTTAATGTCAGCCGTTTTTTCAATGTAGGCTGGCCCATTTCCGGAACCCACTCCCAAAGCTGGATTTCCACTAGAATAAGCTGCCTTAACCATGCTGGGCCCACCGGTCGCTAAAATGGTTGCAATATCAGGATGATGCATCAACGCATTAGTTGCTTCAATACTGGGCTGACTGATCCACTGAATACAATTTGCTGGGGCTCCTGCATTAATTGCTGCTGCTTGAATAATTTCTGCCGTACGGACACAAGCTTTTTGTGCTTGTGGATGAAACCCAAAAATAATCGTGTTCCGTCCTTTTAGTGCCAATAATGTTTTAAAAATAACGGTCGAGGTCGGATTAGTCACTGGCGTCACACCGGCAATAATTCCTAAAGGTTCTGCAATTTGCATTATTTGTTCTTCATCGTCGTCTCGGATGATACCCACTGTTTTATCATGACGAATACTGTTCCAAACAAATTCACTGGCATAGATATTTTTAATCGCCTTATCCTCAACAACCCCACGATGCGTTTCTGCTACTGCCATTTTAGCTAATTCCATATGGTGATCTAACGCTGCCAATGCAATGGCTTCACAAATTTGATCAACTTGCTTTTGTGAAAATCCGTTCATATTAACTAACGCCTGCTGCGACCGTTGGACTAGTCGCGCGATCATAGGTTTAACAGATTCTGATTTTGACTCGGTTTTCACCGTTGTTGTCGCCGTTTTTAACATCATGCAAACCCCATTCTTATTGTTAATTATTTCACAATTAAATCTTACTATATCTCTTCTTTATTGTAAAGCATTTTCATTACATGATATAAAAACTTCATTAAAGCGTTTTCATAATAAACATCGCTATAGTTTCATGAAAAAATGTGCTCATATTTTGAAATATTATTGTGATTTATTGAACAAAATCGGCAAATAAAAAAGCATTAAACTAATCTTAATTAGTTTAATGCAAATACTAGTGGTACAAAAGTGTTAAGTAAGAAGTCATTACCGGTACTAGCAATAAACTAACCAACTGCACTTTTATTTACCATTAGATTATGCTTGTGATTTGTCGTCAGACTTTGCTTCTTCACTAGTTGCAGAAGATGCAGGTTCTGTTGCAGCAGAGTCAGAAGAATCCGATTCTGCTTCACTAGTTGCAGGAGCAGCACTATCGACTGTTGTGGCTGCACTAGCGCCTTTTTTAGCCACCCGTCCAATTGCACGGATATCAAAAGTTAAATAGACGCCTTCAATATCTAATTCAACAGTGTGGGCTTGTTCGTCAATCCGACTGATAACACCATGTAAACCGCCAATGGTGACGACAGCGTCACCTGGCCGCATGGCACCCATCATTTCCTTCTTCTTTTGTTGTGCTTTCCGTTGTGGCCGGATCATCATAAAATACATCAGGCCAAACAAAATCACAATCATCAAAATCGAAGTCAGGCCACCACCTGCATTAGCAGCGATTAAAAAGTCATTCATTAACTGGACACCTCAATCATTATTATAGATTCCCTTATATAGGGTAACAGACTTAACTCGAGACTTCCAGATGTAACTAGAAATTACGGGCATTTTTTTGGTTAAAACCGTACTGTTCAAAGAAATGCGCTCGAAAATCCAACAAATTATCCATCCTGATGGCTTGCCGGACTTGTTGCATTAAATGCAACAAGAAATATAAATTATGGTAGCTAGTCAAGTGAATGCCAAAAATTTCATTGGCTTTAATCAAATGTCGAATGTAAGCACGACTATAATTACGGCACGCATAACAATCACAGTTATCATCTAAGGGGCCAAAATCATGCGCATAGCGAGCATTTTTAACTACTAACCGACCATGACTAGTCATGACAGTGCCATTACGGGCAATCCGCGTCGGTAAAACACAGTCAAACATATCAACTCCCCGTAATGCACCATCGATTAATGCATCTGCTGAGCCAACTCCCATTAAATAACGTGGTTTATTTTCAGGTAGTAAGGGGGTGGTAAACTCTAGCACGTGATTCATTTCTGCTTTTGATTCCCCCACTGATAAACCACCGATCGAATAACCCGGAAAATCCATGCTAACTAGATCACGGGCGCTTTGAACGCGTAAATCCTTAAAACCAGCCCCTTGAACAATACCAAATAAGCCTTGCGTATCAGGATGACGGTGCGCCTTCAGGCCACGTTCTGCCCAACGACTAGTGCGAGCCACAGAATGGCGGACATAATCATAACTTTGAAAAAATGGTGGACATTCATCTAAACTCATCATAATGTCTGGGCC
The DNA here is from genome assembly GCF_001436505.1 of Loigolactobacillus rennini DSM 20253. Classification (GTDB taxonomy): domain Bacteria; phylum Bacillota; class Bacilli; order Lactobacillales; family Lactobacillaceae; genus Loigolactobacillus; species Loigolactobacillus rennini. The sequence goes on from NZ_AYYI01000061.1 coordinate 22,983, forward strand.
CAAATCATTTTCTATTTGGATCGCCTTTTCTGGCGACAAAAACATTTTTGCACCGTTTAAATGATTTTTGAAATGAACGCCTTCTTCTGTAATATCCCGCATTTTTGCTAGCGAAAAAACTTGAAAGCCACCAGAATCGGTTAAAATACCTTGCGGCCAATTCATAAATTGATGCAGTCCACCAGCTTCTTTGACAATTTGTTCCCCCGGTCGTAGCCACATATGATAAGTATTAGCCAAAATAATGGTTGCTCCCATTTTTGCTAGTTCTTCCGGGGCCATAGTCTTAACGCTCGCATTTGTTCCTACTGGCATGAACATCGGTGTTGGAAAGGTGCCATGCGGCGTGATAATTTCACCTAAACGAGCACCAGTATGTTTTTCTTTTTTAATAAGGTGATATTGAATTGCTGGTTTCATAAATACTCCTTCATTAGCGTTCAAATTTAATTTAAACTGACTGTCATATTTTACCATCTAAGCTTAAAAGTACAAGTCCAGCAGTTTATCCGCTGATTAATTTTAAGAGACAAAGCTAGGTTCGAAAAAAGTTTGTCTATCTGCTAGTAATTAGTTTTGTAAGCGCTTTGAAAATATGTTAAAATTCATTTGTGGTGTATTGCCAGTACAAGTGTCAAGGTTACGTTTAGAAAGTCACTTGATGATTTCAAATAGATAACTGTTAACGTATTTCTCCATTAGCTTGTGATGATTTTACGTGTTTGATGTACACTTGATTATTATCTAAGTACAATTGAAAGACATGATGTCAGACCCACGTAATGTTACCATTGCGTTTTAGTAAAAATCTTGTACTGGCTTACCACATGAAAACGCCGTGACAGTCGTCACGGCGTTTTTTTAATTAACTATTTTATAAACATTGCGTCTCCAAAGCTAAAGAAACGATACCGTTCTTTAATCGCATGTTGGTAGGCATGTAAAATTTGATCGCGGCCTGTAAATGCTGCAACTAACATTACTAATGTAGATTTTGGTAAATGAAAGTTTGTAATAAACGCATCCACCACACGCCATTGATAGCCAGGTTTAATAAAAATATCTGTCCAGCCACTATCTGGCTTAATCTGACCATCAAATTTAGTGCCTATGGTTTCTAAGGTCCGAATTGAAGTTGTTCCGGTAGCAATAATCCGACCACCATTTTGACGTACTTGGTTTAAAGTTGCGGCAGCTTCAGGTGTCAGCCGGTAAAACTCACTGTGCATTTTATGTTCGTCGATATTATCCTCTAATACTGGTCGAAACGTCCCTAAACCAACATGAAGCGTTAAGTAAACTAATTTAACTCCCTTAGCCTGTACTTTATCTAGCAATGCCTTGGTCCAATGTAAACCAGCAGTAGGTGCTGCTGCCGAACCACTTTCTTTAGCGTAAACTGTTTGATACATTTCTGGATTATCCAATTTAGCCTTGATGTAAGGTGGTAATGGTGTCTCGCCTAATTGTTCCAAAATTTCCATAAAAATACCATTATAATGAAATTCAATTAAACGGCCCCCATGATCTAATTCCTTAATCACGGTTGCTTTTAGTTGACCATCACCAAAAACCAGCTCTGTTCCAACTTTAGCCCGACGCGCTGGTTTCATCAATGTTTCCCACTGATCACCTTCCGTATTATTCAGCAATAATACTTCCTCGTGGCCGCCCGTAGCTGGTTTAACACCGTATAACCGCGCTGGCATCACCCGGGTGTCATTCATCACTACAGCATCTCCAGCGTGCAACTGATCTAAAATATCATAAAAATGTTTATCCTGTAGTCGCCCAGTCTGATGATCCAAAACTAGCAGACGCGACGCATCACGCTCTTTCAACGGTGTTTGGGCAATAAGTTCTTGCGGTAAATCATAATCAAAATCTTCCAAGGTCAATCCCATTTGGCAGGTTCCTTTCAACTATTTAATTCTTAGTTTTAAATGGTATCCCTAAATGGGCATAAGCCTGCGGTGTTACCACACGCCCACGGGGGGTCCGCTTAAGAAAACCAATTTGTAATAAATATGGTTCATACATCTCTTCGATGGTGTCTGTTTCTTCACCAACATTAGCAGCAATAGTGCTTAACCCAACAGGGCCGCCACCATAAAATTTAATCATAGTACGCAGTAATTTTTGGTCAATGTAATCCAAACCATGACTATCAACCTGCAATAATTTTAGTGCTTTATGGATGATAGGCAAGTCAATCTTACTTTGTTCTGCCACCTGTGCAAAGTCACGGATTCGTTTCAATAATCGATTGGCTACCCGGGGTGTTCCCCGCGAACGACGGGCAATTTCATGCGCTCCTGCTGGTAAAATAGCAGTGTGAAAAATATCTGCTGAACGCAGCACAATTTCAGTTAAATCTTTTTCCGTGTAATAAGCCATATGGGCAACAATGCCAAATCGATCACGTAACGGTGCAGATAATAAACCAGCCCGAGTGGTGGCCCCAATTAACGTAAATGGGGGTAACGGAAAATGTACGGGATGCGCAGTCGGCCCTTGTCCAATAACAATATCAACAAAAAAATCTTCCATTGCTGAATAAAGCATTTCTTCAACAATTTTAGGTAAGCGGTGAATCTCATCAATGAACAGGACGTCCCCAGGATGCAATTCATTTAAAATTGCCACTAAATCACCGGGGCGCTCAATGGCTGGCCCGCTAGTTGTTCGGATCGATACCCCTAATTCATTAGCAATAACCATAGCTAAAGTGGTTTTACCTAAACCAGGCGGGCCATAAAGCAAAACATGATCTAAAGATTCTTCACGCTTTTGCGCCGCGGCAATGTAAACTTGCAATTCATTTTTAACCTTATCTTGGCCGATATATTGTGCTAAACGTTGTGGTCGCAAGGACTTTTCAATTCCCGCTTCACCATCATCCGCCGTTTCTGGTGAAATGACACGTTTATCCGCCATAAATACACCTCCAATCATAAAAAATTATCGTTTCATCAATAAGCGTAATGCCTCACTGAGATAGGCATCTGTGCTATCTGCATTGAATTTTTTCAGAGCAGGCGTAATGGCCTTAATCTCACGTGCTTTATAACCTAACGCCTGTAAAGCCGCGACACTTTCCGTTAGATTTTCATCTTGATCAGCTGTATCTGGTTGTGATGATTGGTCTGAATCTGGTTGCTGATCCGTTAAATCATCCACTTTCCCCTTCAAATCCAGAGCAATTTGCTGTGCTGTTTTCTTACCAACACCTGGAAATTTAGTTAAGTAGCCGATATCATTAGTTTGAATCGCCTTGATTAAACCAGCATGATCATTATTAGCTAAAATTGCTAAGGCAGATTTAGGGCCAATCCCAGAGACTTTTAACAGTTTAACAAATAATTGTTTTTCTGCTAAATTGAGGAAGCCAAACAACGTCACACCATTTTCGCTAACCGCTTGGTAAACGTAGATTTTACGCTTTTTGTTACCATCAATTTGCAAACGGAAAGGATTTGCAAATTGGACTTTATAACCGATGCCAGCCACTTCTAAAACAACATAAAACGGGCAAACATAAGTCACTTGCCCCACTAAATATTCGTACATTTGCTCGTCTCCAAATCATTTTATATGAGTACACCTGTTCGTATTGTACCATAATGGCTCAGATTGAAAAGCTGTCAATCAGCTTAGCGACTTAAGCACCAAATAATCTCAACCCAATGACGCCAAACAAAATGCACCCGATAAAAACAAATTTTAATGGCTGCCGATCCTCGCCTAAAAAGAAGATACCGTATAACACTGAACTAATTGCGCCGATGCCAGTCCAAACCGCATAGGCTACACTTAATGCAATGGTCTTAGTAACGATTGCCAATAAAATGAGACTAATTGCCATACTGGCAAATGAAAATAAATTATACCACTTTTTGCCACTAGAAATTGCCTTTTGCAAAAAGCCAATAAATCCCAGCTCACAAAAACCTGCAATAATCAATAGCAACCAAGCCATCCGCATCACTTCCCTTTAGCCGGCTGTTCAATTAATTTCAAACCGATAATACCGATTAATAATAAAAGCAAAGCACTAATTTTACCGACAGAAATTGTTTCGTTTAAAAATAACATACCAACAGTTGCTGTTCCTGCAGTGCCAATTCCAGTAAAAATAGCGTAGGTAGTCCCAATGTCGAATTGCTTCAACGCAATATTGAGTAAATAAAAACTTAAAATTATCAACACGATTGTTATGATAGTCGGGCCCAAACGCGTAAAACCTTGACTAGCCTTTAATGCCGCTGCCCAGCCCACTTCCAATAAGCCGGCAACAAGTAATGCCATGTAAGCCACGTTATCAACTTCTCCTTTATAAAAAAGGGCCTAGAATGTTAAACGCATTCTAGAACCATCTAGTAATTCAATTGTTAACAACCACTTAATCTAAATAAAGCTGTTCACCTGCTAGTAGCTGACTGACAACTGCAATTGGCAAGCCCATAATATTATAAAAATCACCTTGGATTGCTTTTACTAAAAGACCACCATAGCCTTGAATCCCATAAGCACCTGCTTTATCCCGATATTCACCCGTGGCTAAATAACGCTCAATCTGCGTTAACGTAAGCGGATAGAACGTGACATCTGTCCGTACAACTTTTTGTTCAGGTGATTGCTGTGGCTGTTTTAGCCATAAAGCAGTATAAACTTGATGCGTTTGGTTTTGCAATTGTTGCAAAGTAGCCCGTGCAGCAGACCGACTCTTGGGCTTTCCAAAAATTTGTTGCTGAAAACTAACAACCGTATCAGCACTGAGAATCGTTGCCGTAGCAGATTGCTTTGCAGCAACCGCTTCGCCTTTACGTGCTGCCAAAACCGCAACGTGTTTTGCAGGTGGTAACGGCTGATCGATGTGTTCTGAAACCGCGGCTGGTATACTAATAAAATCTGATGTTACCCGCTTAAGTAAAGCTTGCCGCCGTGGCGAGCTGGATGCAAGAATCAAATTCATCCCATTTCCCCCCTTAAACTAGTATGGCTTTCTTGAATACGACGAAACATTTTTTCAAGGTCTTGATTGGTAAAATGAACTAATACTGGCCGACCATGGGGGCAATTAAATGGATTTTCACATTCAGGTAGCCGCTTTAGCAATGCCTTAGCTTGCTGTTGATCTAAATGATGGTTAGCCTTAATTGCCCGTTTACAACTCATCATAATTGCTGTTTTTTCACGAAATTTCGCTACAGTAATCTTTTGATCGTTTAAAATGTAGTCGATCATCTCGCGCACGGTTGCTTCTTCTTGTCCTGCTTTAAACCAAGCAGGATGACTGCGTAAAACAAAACTATTTTGTCCAAAAGGAGCTAAATTCAAGCCTAGTTGCTGCAACAAAGCTTGCTTTTCCCGCAAAATAATTGCATCACTAGCGGGATAATCCAACACCAACGGCACTAATAAATTTTGTTGATCTGCACTAACATCGCCAATTTTTTGCCGGTAATATTCATAATTTACTCGCTCTTGTGCGGCGTGCTGATCAACAATGTAAAGTCCTGTACTCCCCTGCGCTAACAAGTAAGTACCATGCAGTTGACCGATATAATCAAGTTGGGGAAAACGTTCTTTTTTTGTTCTGGCTTGACTAAAATCAACAGTTGCTGCTTGTGCCGCCCCAAAAGGTGCCCCTACTTGTTCATTTTGGTATTTTGTATCCCAAGCAGCCAAACTTGTCTGGTTGCTAAAGTTAGTGATCGGTTCACTAGCAGTAGTGTCTGCAGCAGTTTCAGCAATTTGGCTCACTGCTGAAGTTGCCGCAGCTGCGCTAGCTTTATTCAAAGCCATTTGCAACTGATCTGCCTTTTCTACTTGGCGCCGCGAATGCAAATTTTCATTAGCATCAGGAATCAAATTTTCTTGTGCAATCCGTTGATAAATTGTCTGCTGAATAAAGTCCCCTAATTCAGACTCTTTACTTAAGCGCACTTCTTGCTTGGCTGGATGTACATTGACATCCACCAATAATGGATCCATATCAATGGCCAACACTACCACTGGAAAACGGCCAACCATCAATTTAGAACCATAACCAGCGATAATTGCTTTATTGAGCTGAAAATTTTTAATGTAACGACCGTTGATCAATACAGTGATATAACGGCGCGAAGATCGCGTTAATTCTGGCAGTGAAATAAAACCATGCAACTTAAAATCTAAATTTTCTGCCCGCACGGCTAACATTTTTTTAGCATTATTGACGCCGTAAACACCCGCAATTGTTTGCTGCAAATGTCCATTACCAGCTGTTTTAAACAACAAATGCCCATTGTGAGCCAATGAAAATGCAACCTCAGGGTGGCTAAGCGCCAACCGGTTGACGATATCACTGATGTTAGCTAATTCAGTTGCAGGTGATTTAACGTATTTTAATCGTGCTGGTGTGTTAAAAAAAAGGTCCTTAACGGTAACGGTTGTTCCCTTGCGCACCGTACTTACCTTTTGATCAACCACTTGTCCGCCACGAAGATGAACGCGTTGACCAACTAGCCCAGCTGATGTTTCCAAAATAACATCAGCAACTGAAGCAATACTAGGTAAAGCTTCACCACGAAACCCTAACGAATGGACTTTAAATAAATCCTTCCGGTTATGAATTTTACTGGTTGCATGACGTTTAAACGCATTCAGCACATCATCAGCAGCAATACCATCACCATCATCAATCACTTGGATTGTCTTTAATCCCGCTTCCGAAACATGAACATCAATTTGGCGACTATGGGCATCTAGTGCATTTTCGACTAATTCTTTTACCACCGAAGCTGGGCGTTCAATCACTTCCCCAGCAGAAATTTGATTAGCCAATACTTCAGCTAACTCATGAATTTTTGCCATAGTCAACCTTCCTTTCGCTGGTTATAATCGTTTTTGCCATTTATATAGCGTGTTCATCACATCCATCGGCGTCATGCTCATTAAATTCAGCCCTTTGAGTTCAGCCAATACTTTCAACTCTTTAGTTGAAGCTGATTTAGGTTGATAATCAAACAATGCCAACTGCTGATCAGCTTCTGGTTTTTCTTGCTTTTCTAATGCAGTTGTCTTTTTTTCTTTTAGCGTTGGAGACTGCTCCGCAATTTTTTCGGTTGCAGGTTCTTGTGACGCTGCAGTTGTAATCGACGCACCTTGACTGCGCTTTTCTAAGTCAGTCAAAATGGTGGTAGCCCGTTTTAATAAATTATCCGGTAAGCCGGCTAATTTAGCCACGTGAATCCCATAAGATTTATCTGCCGCTCCAGGTAACATTTTATGCAGAAAAACTAATGCGCCATTTTTTTCCACTGCTCCGACATGAACGTTACGTAACTGTGGTAAATCTGTTGCTAAAGCAGTCAACTCATGGTAGTGCGTGGAAAATAAGGTCTTTGCGTGGACATGATCGTGTAAATATTCAATGATCGCTTGAGCTAACGCCATCCCATCATAAGTAGCAGTTCCACGGCCAATTTCATCAAATAAAATTAAGCTATTTTCCGTTGCATGCGCTAAAGCTGTATTTGATTCCATCATTTCCACCATAAAAGTACTTTGTCCAGAAATCAAATCATCTGTTGCCCCGATCCGCGTAAAAATCTGGTCAAAGACGGGCAATTTAGCTTTAGTCGCGGGAATAAAGCAACCAATTTGTGCCATGATCACAATTAACGCTAATTGCCGCATGTAAGTACTCTTACCAGACATATTCGGTCCGGTAATTAACAAAATGGTATTATCCTTTTTCATTTGAACATCGTTAGGAATGTACTTTTGCTCACCTAACACTTTTTCAACCACGGGATGCCGGCCAGCAGTAATTTCTAAATCATGGCCCTTAGTTAAAGTGGGCCGAACATAATGATAGTTTTCACTGATAACGGCAAAGCTTTGCAAAACATCCAAAGCAGCGACACCTTTTGCTAAACGTTGCAGCCGGTGGATCTGTGCTTTAACTTGCTCACGGATTTTAATGAACAAATCATATTCTAAAGCAGTCGATTTTTCCTGTGCTTCTAAAATTAATGCTTCTTTTTCTTTTAATTCTGGCGTACTGAAACGTTCAGCATTGGTTAAAGTTTGTTTGCGTTGGTACCGATCTTCTGGTAAAGCAGCTAAATTCGCTTTAGTGACTTCAATGTAATAACCAAAAACATGATTAAACCCGATTTTCAAATTATGAATACCCGTTGCCTTGCGTTCTTTAGCCTGCAATTGGGCAATCCACTGCTTGCCATTTTTCATTGCGTCCCGGTAATCATCTAATTGCTTATTGTAATGCGATTTAATCACATTACCATCTTTTACCGAAATCGGCGGATCATCATTAATCGCTGCTGTAATCAGGTCGGCGACATCATTGACAGGATCTAAGTGTTCAATCACATCATCAAAAGTCCCATCATTGATGTCCGTTAAAATTGCCTTCAATTTAGGAATTTGTAGTAACGAACTCTTTAACTGAATTAAATCTCTGCCGTTGACGCTGCCAAACGCAACACGACCGGCTAGCCGTTCCAAATCGTAAACTTTAGTCAATTCGTCTTGTAAACTAGAACGCTCAAAAAAATGATCCATTAAACTGGCCACTTTATTTTGCCGTTGTTTAATTTGGGGCGCATTAATTAACGGCCGATCCAACCACTGCTTTAATAAGCGGCCACCCATTGCGGTTTTAGTTTCATCCAATAGCCACAATAATGTACCGCTTTTTTGCCCTGTTCGAATTGAAGTCGTCAACTCTAAATTATTTTTTGCATAATGATCCATCTTCAGAAATTGTGACGGCTCATACTCTTCTGCGATCTGTAAATGCGCTAAGCTACGTTTTTGCGTCACTGTCAGGTACATCAGCAACTGTTCAACTACTTTAACCTCGGTTAAATCTGTTAACCGTTGCGTGACAAAAGATAACTCTGCTCGCGCATCTACTTGATCCTGATAAGAAATTAAAATTCCTAGTTTGCTTAGGACAGTTAAAAATTTGGCCGAAACTTGATGATTAGCCACTAATTCTTTAGTATGCAGGCTCATCACTTCATTGATCACTGCTTCTGTTCCAGTTAACCGACTCACTTTTAATTCACCTGTCGATAAATCTGTATAAGCAAAGCCATATTGTTGTGGTTTCACTTCAACTAAAGCTGTCAAATAATTATTGCTTTTAGCAGTGGCCGCTTTTTGTTCCATAATGGTTCCTGGCGTGATTAACTGAATCACCTCACGTTTGACCATTCCCACTGCTTTGCGTGGGTCTTCCATCTGCTCGCAAATAGCAACTTTATAGCCTTTATCAACTAAAATATCAATGTAATTTTGCGCCGCATGGTGCGGAACACCACACATTGGAATCGGTTCAGCTGCACTTTTATTTCGCGCAGTTAAAGTCAATTCTAACAATTGTGCGCCTTTAATAGCATCATCATAAAACAATTCATAAAAATCACCAATGCGGTAGAATAAAAACGCATCAGGGTAATCCTTCTTAATCGCGTTATATTGGGCCATCATTGGTGTTGCTTTGGTCTTTTGTGGCACCGTCAGTTCTTCCTTTCTCAATTAACGCATCGACTTGTTGTTGTAACTCCGTAGTGACCATTTCTAGCGTGTCGTTAGCATCTGCCAAAGCCTGGCGATAAGTTTGGGTTAGCGGATGCTGATCTAATTTTTGCTGCAATTGATCCGCAGTTTGTCTAGCTTTGTTTGCTGCTTTAGGTTTTTGATAGTAATCATCATTAACGATGGCTTTTTGCGCTTGTTTTAAATCAGTCTGTAATTGGGCCAATTGCGCATTTTGCTTCACTTGGCGCGCAATTTTTTGGTACCGTTTGATAGTGTCATCTTCCTGCAACAAGTGGCACAACCGCGCTAATTCTTGCTGGCTTTGTTGATCTAAGTGTGTTTGTGCCATGAGTCTGTCACCTCAATCATCAAAACTAAACGGGTGGTCGGCATTAATGACAACTGGCATAATTTTACGCGCATGACCGTTTAAATCATCTAAGTCAACAACACAACCGCCTAAAACGCCACGACCATTATCTTTAATCACATAACGCGTAGGTAATTGCGTCAAAAAGCGCTCGATGCTTTTTTCAGACTGAACGCCTAATACAGCATCATACGCACCGGTCATGCCAGCATCCGTTAAATAAGCTGTCCCTTGCGGCAACACACGAGCATCATTGGTTTGTACATGGGTATGTGTTCCAATAACTGCAGAAACCCGACCATCTAAATACCAAGCAAATGCTTCTTTTTCCGCTGTGGTTTCTGCATGAAAATCAATAAAAATCAGCTTAGTCTCTTGTGTAATCTGTGCTAATAACTGATCCGCTTTATGAAACGGATTATCCAATGTCTGTCCCATCAGCGCATTACCCTGCAAATTAATGACGGCTAGTTTTAATTGATTCACTTGGACATACACTTGACCTAAACCGGGCGTGGTCGGCGATGGAAAGTTAGCCGGGCGAACTAATTTTTTAGCTGAATCAATAAATTCAAAAATATCCCGGTTGTCCCAAACATGATTACCCATAGTAATCACATCAGCACCAGCTTGTAAAAATTCTTTATAAATTTTACCGGTAATCCCACGACCACCAGCGGCATTTTCGCCATTTACAATGGTGACTTGAGGCCGGTACCGGCTTTTTAACTTTGGCAAATAAGCCGTCAACATCTGACGACCACGTGACCCCATAACATCCCCAACAAATAAAATCCGCATGTTACGCCTCTTTTCAAAAAGTTAGCTACATTGTACCATTTTTCAGCCCCAAATAACTAGCGTGGTTTAAACACTTTACTCACCTAAGATGGGTTTTAAACTATGCCATGACAAAAACGATCATAAAACAAACTGCATTGTTTTATGACCGTTCAAAAATTTATTTAGTTAAATGGTAACTATACGTGGCTAAAATGATATTTTGTCGCGTCGCTAAAGCGGCACGCAAGCGAAAACTGCTTTGGTTGTGCAAAATATTTTGCCAAGGCTTTTTAGGAATAAATTGCGGAATCAAAATCGTAGTGGTGTAATTACGCTTTTTAGCATTTTTGGCCACAATATCCGCAAAACGGACTACTGGACGAGCGATGGAACGATAGGAAGAATGAACATCGACAAAACGAATGTCTGGAAAATCGACTTTAAATTCTGCTTCCGTCTTCCGTTCCTTACCAGGATTTTCATCCATGGAAACGTGCATCGCAATTACATAATCACCGATTGACCGGGCATAATTAAGTGCACCGGCCGTCACTTGTGTCACATTGCTGACCAAAACAATCACTGTGCTGCCATCATAATCATGAAAATTAACTTCTTCGACCAAGCGTAGTTGCGCCGCGACTTTTTTATAATGATCATGAATTTTATAGAAAATAAACAACATAATCGGCATGATAATAAAGTATGGCCAAACACCATTCAAATGATACATCAATAGAAAAATGAAGATAGCAAATGAAATTAATGCACCGGTGAAATTAGCTATACTGCGACCAATCCAGCCTTGTGGCCGCTCATGCCACCATTTACGGATCATCCCAGATTGCGATAATGTAAACGGCACAAACACACCAGTTGCATACAATGGAATTAAGCGTTGCGTACTACCATTAAAAATAAAGATTAAAATAATTGATCCTAACGCTAACGTGATGATGCCGTTAGAATACCCTAAGCGATCACCACGATCCATATACATATGTGGCATAAATTTATCTTTTGCCAAATTATAGGCTAAAATTGGAAAAGCCGAAAACCCTGTGTTTGCAGCCAAAGCTAAAATTAAAGCCGTCGAAAATTGTAACAAATAATAAACAACACCCTGGCCGAAAATATGCCGGCCCAACTGAGCGAGTACCGTGATTTTTAACTGTGGAGTGATGCCAAAATACCAGTTTAGGAAAGTAATGCCTGCAAAGAAGAAACCTAGAATCAAGCCCATAATCGCTAACGTTGCAGCAGCATTCTTTGCTTTTGGCTTCTTAAAAAACGGAACCGCATTACTGATTGCTTCAACCCCGGTCAATGATGATGATCCTGAAGAAAAAGCCCGTAAAATCAAGCCGACAGTCACACCTGGAACAGCAGCTCCCACTAACGATGTCGCATGAAAAGCGCGGGCTCCTGTCGCAATTTCTACTAGTCCAGTAATAATCATAATGGTAATCATCACGACAAATAGGTATACCGGAACCATTAAAAATGAAGCCGAATCACGTAATCCGCGTAAATTCATCGCCGTGATTAAAATAACGATTAAAATGGATAATCCCACTTGATGCCCGTACAATGCCGGCACAGCTGAAGTAATCGCCTCAGTACCCGCAGATACAGAAACGGCAACCGTCAGCATGTAATCAACCAACAGCGAACCGCCGGCGATTAGCCCAGGATAAGTTCCCAAATTTTCACTGGAAACCACATATGCGCCACCGCCTTGTGGATAAGCATGAATGATTTGCCGGTAGGACAAAATCAAAGAGAACAATAAAATCAGTACAAAAGCGGCAATTGGTAATGAAAACCAAATAGCCGCTGCTGATAAGGTGACTAAAACGGTAACGATTTGTTCTGTTCCGTAAGCAACTGATGATAGTGCATCTGATGACAACAATGCCAGTGCTTTAAGTTTTCCTAACTGCTGGCCGCCTTCTTCAGAGGATTTAAGCGGTCTTCCAATGAAGAAACGTTTTAACTGCTGCATGACAAATACTCCTTTTCGCGATTCATTAAAGCCGCTACTAAACCATAATTAACAGTGACTTTGCAACCCTCAATTCTAAAACATAGTCAAATACTGCTAGGTGCTACAGTAACAACTTTAGCATTTAGTTATGTTTTAGCAGAATCTATAATAGCATTTAACTAACCTAAATAAAAGCCATTTTTACTTTAAATTTAAAATAGTTTTTCACCTTAAGTTCATCAGTTAAAAATCAAGTTAAATGCCTAGTCAATTCCCATCGCGCTTTTAAAAATTTAATTCCTAATTTGAATAACAGAAGTCATTCTACGCCATTCATGCTTGAGATTCTACCTTATTTTAAAATCTGCTAAAAAACTTGTTTTGCTTTTTAATCATTTGCTTAATTAACACTTTTCCCCCACTTTATTTTGGCAACGTATTACTTATTTTGAGCATACAAAAAGGACCGCGGCAAAATTGCCGCAGTCCTTTTAAAATGTGTGCTTAATGTTAGCCGATTTAGGTAAAGCAGCTTACATCATGCCGCTGCCCATACCTGGGGCCATACCGCCGCCAGCACCACCGGCACCAGCGCCTGCACCGCCACCAGCATTGTCTGGTTCAGGCTTGTCTGCAACCACTGCTTCAGTCGTTAAGAGTAAGGAAGAAACAGAAGCCGCATTTTGTAAGGCAGAACGAGTTACTTTAGTTGGGTCAATAATTCCAGCTTCGATCATGTTTTCCCATTTGCCATTTGCTGCATTGTAACCAACCTCAGGATCCATGGTCTTCATGTGTTCAACAACCACAGAGCCTTCAACACCAGCATTTTCTGCAATTTGACGGACTGGTTCTTCTAATGCACGCAAAACAATGTTGATCCCAGTTTGAACGTCGCCATCTTCTTTAAGGTCAGCAACTGCCTTTAAGATATTAATCAAAGCAGTACCGCCACCAGCGACATAACCTTCTTCAACGGCTGCACGCGTTGCGTTCAAAGCATCTTCAATCCGGTATTTTTGTTCTTTCAATTCAGTTTCAGTTGCTGCACCAACACGAACCACTGCAACACCGCCAGCTAATTTAGCTAAACGTTCTTGTAATTTTTCCCGATCAAAGTCAGAAGTTGTTTCAGCAATTTGTGCTTTGATTTCGGAAACCCGGTTGTTGATGGCATCTTTATCGCCAGCGCCTTCAACGATTGTGGTGTTATCTTTAGTAACTGTTACTTTACCAGCTTGACCTAATTGACTGATATCTGTATCTTTCAATTCTAAGCCTAAGTCAGAAGTAATTAAAGTCGCACCAGTCAAAGCTGCAATGTCTTCTAGTTGTGCTTTCCGCCGGTCACCAAAACCAGGTGCCTTAACCGCAACAACATTGAAAGTACCACGAATCTTGTTTAAAACAAGGGTTGGTAAAGCTTCACCTTCAACATCGTCAGCAATGATCAACAATGCTTTACCTTGTTCAACAATCTTTTGTAATAATGGCAAAATTTCTTGAATGTTTGAAATCTTCTTATCTGTTACTAAGATGTAAGGATTATCTAAATCTGCTTCCATCTTTTCATTGTCAGTGACCATGTATTGAGATAAGTATCCACGATCAAATTGCATCCCTTCAACAACATCTAAAGAAGTGTCGATTCCTTTAGATTCTTCAACTGTGATGACGCCATCGTTGCCAACTTTTTCCATGGCATCTGCAATTAATTTACCAACTTCTTTATTGCTGGAAGAAACCGCCGCAATTTGGGCAATATCACTTTTGCCGTCAACTTTATGCGAGATTTTGTGTAATTGATCAACCGCTGCTTTAGTGGCTTTTTCAATACCGTCACGAATGCCAACTGGGTTAGCACCGGCAGTAACGTTCTTCATCCCTTCACGGACAATTGCTTGCGCTAAAACAGTTGCAGTAGTTGTCCCGTCACCAGCATTGTCATTCGTCTTAGAAGCAACTTCAGCAACTAATTTCGCACCCATGTTTTCAAAACGATCTTCTAATTCGATATCTTTTGCAATGGTAACACCGTCATTTGTAATTGTCGGTGAACCGTAAGATTTTTCCAAAACAACGTTACGGCCTTTTGGTCCTAAAGTTGTTTTAACAGTATCAGCTAATTTGTCGACACCCTGAAGCATGGATGAACGTGCACTTTCAGAAAATTTTAATTCTTTAGCCATTATTTATTTCACCTCATAAATTGTTTTTTAGGGAAAATGTTAAAAAAGATAACGCATCATTGATGAAAACAGCATTGACACCTATGATTAAACGTAAACCATTTCTAACAATCAGACAAAAATTGTCTAAACTTTAATTATTGATTACACTAATCAACAGTGGCAATAAGATCCTTTTCATGTAAAACAAGATAATCATTGCCATCATAATTAACGTTAGTTCCAGCATATTTATCGAACATCACGTTGTCACCTTTTTTAACGGTTAAAGGTTGAACAGCGCCGTTTTTATCCTTCATGCCAGGTCCGACGGCAACGACTTCACCAGTAGTTGGTTTTTCTTTAGCGTTGGATGCTAATACAATGCCACCAACGGTTTTTTCTTCTTCATCTGCTACTGCTACAATGACACGATCGCCTAATGGTTTTAACACGTGTAATCCCTCCATTTTACATTAATCGATTTTAGCACTCTTAGCAGCTAAGTGCTAATCACAATATTTATAATAACATGTTCGGTTGGGAATGCAAGTTTTCTGTCTAAAAATATTTTCAGCTTTTCTTTTACCCTAAAAAACGCTACGCTATTATCAACGACACGATTAATCAACAAAGGAGTTTCTACATGACACTTAAGAAGAATGTCATTGCGACATTGGTCACTTACCTTATTATTTATTTGTTTCCAGCCTTATTGAATACCGTCGTTCATTTAGGTAGCAAAATTTACTGGGTACAAACGCTCGACTATATTATCGGCGCCTGTCTTTTATGTTATTTTTATTGGCGCACTAATCAACAAGCACCATTAGAAAAAAGGCATTTATCAAAGACTATGTTATTCAAATGGGGAATAATTGGATTTGCCGCTGCTTTAGTGGCCCAATATTTAGCCAGCATGCTTAATTTGTTGATTTTTCATTCTTTACCAAGCTCTGCTAATACGGCAACAATTTTAGCGGTCATTCATCACTACCCATTCTATTTATTGGCAACTGTCATTGCTGCCCCAATCATGGAGGAACTGGTTTTTCGGCGCGCAATTTTTGGAACCTTAACACCGCTTACGGGAAAAATTGGTGCTGCTTTAATCGCTAGTGTGATGTTTGCATTGGCGCATGCCGACGGCCACCTTTTAGTCTACACAAGTATCGGATTGGTTTTTTGTTACCTTTATCAGAAAACTGGTCGTATTCAGACTTCAATGATCAGCCACATTTTAATGAATGCAGTCGTGATCGGTGCTAATTTACTAGCTTAAATGGCAACTTTTTTCACGCACTAAAATTAATTCAATTAAGCCCTTACAAGACACAATGAACTTGCAATTCAGTTAAAAAGCGGATAAAGTTATTCTGATAGTGACTATATTAAGGGAGGCTATTTTTAATGGCACATATTACATTTGACGACTCTGCCGTGCGCCAATTTGTCCATGAAAATGAATTAAATGAGTTACAGCCGATGGTGACTGCTGCCCATCAAGAATTAGTTGACGGAACTGGTGCTGAATCACAAATGCGTGATTGGCTGCATCTACCGCACGATTATGACAAAAAAGAATTTGCACAAATCAAAGCTGCTGCTAAAAAGATCCAAAATGATTCTGAAGTTTTTGTTGCAATTGGCATCGGTGGTTCCTATTTAGGTGCCCGCGCTGCCATTGATTTCTTGAGCAGTACTTTTTATAACATGGCACCTGATCGTAAAGTCCCACAAGTATTTTTTGCTGGTAATTCGATCAGCTCCTCTTATTTACACGACTTATTAGAAGTAATCGGCGACCGTGATTTTTCAATCAACGTAATTTCAAAATCTGGTACAACTACGGAACCTTCCATTGCTTTCCGGGTTTTCAAAGAAAAGTTAATTGCTAAATATGGTGAAGCAGGTGCTAAAGAACGGATCTACGCAACCACTGATAAAGCACATGGTGCCTTGAAACAAGAAGCAGATGCTGAAGGCTACCAAAGCTTTGTCATCCCAGATGGTACTGGTGGCCGGTTCACTGTCTTAACACCAGTTGGTTTATTACCGATTGCCGTTGCTGGTGGCGACATTGATCAATTGATGCAAGGTGCAGCAGCTGCTGAAGATGCTTACAGCGATCCAGACGTCACTAAAAACGACGCTTACAAATACGCTGCGTTGCGTAACATTTTATACCGTAAAGGCTACACCACTGAACTGTTAGAGAACTACGAACCAACCTTGCAATACTTCTCTGAATGGTGGAAACAATTAATGGGTGAATCAGAAGGCAAAGATCAAAAAGGAATCTATCCTTCTTCTGCCAACTTTACTACTGATTTACACTCATTAGGCCAATACATTCAAGAAGGCCGGCGCAACTTGATGGAAACTGTAGTTAAAGTTGACAAGCCAACCCATGATTTAACTGTTCCTGTTGAAGACGAAAACCTAGATGGTTTAGCTTATTTACAAGGCAAATCCATCGACTTCATCAATACTAAAGCTTACCAAGGGGTTGTCTTAGCCCATAATGATGGCGGCGTTCCAGTCATGAGCGTTCACATCCCGCAACAAGATGCTTATACCCTAGGTTATTTAATTTACTTCTTTGAACGTGCCGTTGCTGTTTCAGGTTACTTAAATGGCATTAATCCATTCAACCAACCTGGTGTTGAAGCATACAAGAAAAACATGTTTGCATTACTAGGTAAACCTGGCTTTGAAAAGCTTAGCAAAGAATTAAACGAGCGGTTGTAAGCTTACCGCCAAAAAAGCCTGCCAACCATTCTGGTTATAAAGTGAACCCCTAACGTTGGACAACTAAATCCAACGTTAGGGGTTTTACTAT